>NZ_JANSIH010000262.1:0-651 GCF_047462075.1 Synechococcus sp. R55.2 | reverse complement strand
CCAGATGCTGCTGAAAGCCGGGGGGTTGTACAAACTGGGCAAAAGGGATCCGGTACACCCGCAGCAGGCGCAGTTGCTCCAAGGGGGCTTTATCGCTACGCGACGCTGCCGCGACGGGGAAGTAAGTTTGCAGCTCGGCCCGGCAGGCTTGGGCCAGTTCCTCGTCCCTCAAGGGGGGATCCCCCAGCACCACCACCGAATACAGGTGTTGGCCAGGAGGAGCCAGCGCCGGGCTGATGCGGGTAAGTTGGACCCAATGGTTGATCCAGCCCTGGCCGGTGGCGTTGAGGTACAAGTAGGCGCCGCGGCTGAGGGAAAAGGGGGCGCAGAAGTAGAGACAGGTCACCGCTCGCCCCTGGGTGGGAATGGGGGTGGGGGCTTGAGGGCACAGCTCCGCCTGCCAGGCCCGTGCCTGAGGGGCATCAGTAGCACAAACTACCCACTCGGCAGGGATCTCTTCACCCTTGGCGGTGCGGATCCCGCGCACTTTCCCGTCTTCTGCCAGGATGCGCTCCACCGGGGTTTGGTAGCGAATCTGTTCGGGGGACAGGTGACCGGCCAGTTGTCGGGCCAGTTCTCCCATGCCCAAGGCCGGGGTGACAATGGATCCCTCGGCCATCATCTTGAAATAAAAGGCAAAGAGGCGGGCGC
>NZ_JANSIH010000261.1:0-4713 GCF_047462075.1 Synechococcus sp. R55.2 | reverse complement strand
ATACTGTACATTATTTTCAGTATAGTCCAGCGTATCATTGACTAGAGTCATGCTCACTGTTAACGCGACTGAGTTGCAAAGGGATCCCCTCCCACATAGGTCGCCCCTATTTTGGCCTGGATCCCTCTTGGGGATGTTCTAGATCACTGCAAAAGTGCTCCGCACCGCTGACGGGATGGGAAGAGCTTGTACGGGAGCAGCTCACCGCAGTTTCTCCTCTCCCAGCCACACCCGGCGACGTCCTCTGTCCCACACCAGCAGGGTGTGGATCCCAATCCAAAGTCCTGTCCACAGCCAGTTGTGCAGCCAGATTTTGCCCAGAATGGGCAGGGTCAGGCCCTCCGTTCCCCCCAAAACCAGGCCGGCTGCCAAAATCAGCCCTTCAAAAGCCAGAAACCCCAAGATGAGCATGGCCGGGATCCAGAGATAGTTCAGCAGCAGTTGCCTTGGCCGAAGCGGCTTGGACTGAGAAAACAGAGGTCGGTAACCGCCAGCAAGAGCAATCCCCACCGTGCCGATCCCCAGCACCAACCCCCAGGCAAACGAATCGGGAGTGCGGGGATAGTTGTGCCAGGTGTAGCCAAAGATTTGGTTGGCCAGCCAAATCATCAAAGCACTAATGATTGCCCTTTGGCGGGTTAAAGTTGTGCCTGCAACAATACCAACAGTTACAAAAGGAAGGGTACATGTATAAGCAATATTGCTGAGACAGCCGACGGTGGTAAACAAGCTGGGCCAGAACCAGCCTTGGGCCAAATCTTGAGCAGCTTGTATCCAAAGTGGGGCTGAGATCAAGCGGCAAGATCTGGGGATAGGTTGAGCACTCGATTGCAGGCCAATCATGCTTTAATCTCCTGGAAAAAGGTGGTCTTTCAGAGGACAGCTATTAAGCAAATGCTCAAAAACAATTTGCCGAGCTACTTGGGGAGTAACCCGCTTGTACCAGGTGCGATCCCCAGAGTAAAAAACCACGGGCCCCTGTTGGCAAACTTCCAAGCAGCCTGAGGTGATAACCTGTACGTCTAGGTTGGCTTCTCGAAGAGCCGATTCCAGAGCTTCCACAACCGGTTGGTAGTTGCGGGAAGGATAACAACGGCTGGAACGACAGACGGCAAGGTAGGGACGTTTAAGAGGGTTATCCTCATAGGGGATCCGCTCTTTCCCCTGCACATAGATGGCGCGGATGCGCTCGTAAAGAGAAAGCTTTTGGTAGTCAGCTTTGCCTTCCGGCAGGTAGTCTTCCTCTGGCCCCAAAAAGGGGCTGGGCAGGAAAATCTGTAGCAAAGGTTCTTCTGCTCCATTCCAGAATTGGATTCCCCACATGCGGGGCTGACCTTGGGGATTGAGGCGCCGGTAGAGAGCAGCACGGCTAACCAATCTTTTGCGGCGCAGCTCGGGTGGGGTCTTGCGATGGGGGCCGCCTTGGTGCTCCTCCAGGCACAAATGCAGGTGCCAAGTTTCGGTGGCAACGGTTAGATAGCCATCGTAGAGCACGCACAAAGCTGGAGGTTTCTTGAAAGCCAGCTCCAGCACCCCGCCTTCCGCCACATGGCCCACCTGGATCTCGGCCCAGTGCTCTTGAAACAGCTCGTAGAGCAACGGCCCCAAGCAGTCGATGTGGGCAGGGATCCCTTCATAAAGGGTTGTCCAACCCGTCAGAGAAACTTCCTGCCAAGCTTGATGGAGGGGGGTTATCCAGGGGGTAAAAGTGGCCATGAGAAAGCTCCTCAGTGCAGTGGTGGAATACGAGCAATCACCCCTTTTTTGAGAGGGCGCTCGGCCCAGGGTAGGATCCCATCTGGCTTGGTGAGGTAGAGCTCTGCTGTCTGCAGAATCAGCTCCACATCTTTTGGATCGAGATCTCCAAAAACATAGGTCATCTTTTGAGGTGCTGCCAACGCAACAACGCAAGCATGGCTGCAGCCGCTCATACAGGCAACCGGCTTCAGGGTCAGTTGAGGATTGAGGGTTTGAGATTGCAGGGCAGACAGCAGCATTTCTCCCTTGCTAATCCCTTCTTTTTGGCCGTTAACCCACCGAGATCCGCAGGTGATGCAAACCCAGAGATAATGACCGCTGGGTTGCTGGGCAGCGCTGCCAGCTTGGATGGGCAACTGGGAAGTTGATCGAGACATGGTGCTCCTTGATATAGTCATAGGTTTCTGTCCAAGCAAAGGGTGTGAGAAGAGGCAAAGACGATCTCAATGTCTTGGCCAAGGATTCAGCAGTGAGTTAGACAGCTAAAAGTCAGCCTCAAGTCGCTCTAAAATTGGCCCCTTAAATTAAGCCGAACGGTGCGACCCACTCCTGGGTAGCCGGGGAAAACCTCATATTGCTCATCCAGCAGGTTATCGACTCCCACCTCGAGAGCGAGATTTTCTGCTACTGGGATCCCTCCCCGCAGAGCCAGGTTGGTGTAGCCGGGCAGAGATTGGGTATTGGCGTTGTTGGTAAAGAAAGTGCCAATGTGATGCAGGAAAACTGAGGCATACCGATCCTCTGCATCGCGGTAGCTCAGGCCCAGGTTGAAGCTGTCTGCTCCCACGAAGGCTAGCTGTTTGCCAACCGCTTTGGGATCCAGCGCCGAGCGGATGATGGGATCGTTCAGGGTGTAGTTGGCAAAAAGAGTCCAGTTTTCCCCCAATCGCAAATCCAGGGCTGCTTCCAAGCCCGTGTATTCCACGAGCTCAATGTTTTCGTAGGTTCCCCTGCGCGGGCCAGTGCTGACAAAGGTGATGCCATCGCGGATGCGGTTATGGGCAAAGGTCAAGCGCAGCAGGCCAAAATCTCCCAGAGCCTGATCCAGGCCAATGTCAAAACTCTCTCCCCGCTCCGGGCGCAAATTGGGGTTGCCGTCGACTTCAAAAAAGCCGCGCAGCCGAAAGAACAGGTTTGAGATCAAGGGAGTGCGAAAGCTGCCGGCATAATTGGCCCTCAGGGTGGTGCCTTCTGCCAAAACCCAGCGGATCCCTGCGGCAGGAGAGGTGGCCGAACCGTTGACCAGATTGCTCGAATCTTGGCGAACACCTAAGTTGAGATAAAAGTTGGGCTGTGGCTTGTAATCCAGGCGGGCAAAGAGGGCCCCTTGGTTCACGGTATTGTCGTAGTTGACATTGGTGGATCCCCTGGCAAAGGAGAAGGTGGTGTTGCGAGCTGAAATGGATCGGTAATCCGCTCCTAGAGTAAGCTCCAGGTTTTCAGCAGCCTTCCAGGTGTATTGCAGTTGGGATCCCCACCCCGTTCGCAGGATCTCATCCCGGGATCCCTGGCTTTGTGGGGCGCTGAAGCGATAGTTGAGGTCGTCAAAAAATACCCTAGCTTGCAGGGATCCCCTCTCTTGATCCCACAGCCAACTGAGATCTAACAGCAGGTCGTTGGTGTTTTGCCCTGCATCGGGGGAGGGAAACTCGGTGCTGCCAGGCACCTGAAACGCTTTGTTGAGATAAAGGGCATTTCCGGTTAGGACTTGGCCTTCTGCCAATTGCCAGGTGAGCTTGGCTTGTAGGTTGTGGTACTCCACCGCCGAGTTTTCCCGCCTGCCGGCTCTGCCCAAACGCCTAATTTCAAAAGGAAAGTCGTTGTTGCTCTGCAGACGGCGATAGCTGACCACCCAGCCCAGATCCTGCACCTGGCCGCGGTTCTGGATCCCTTGCTCGTTGAGGCCGTAGCTGCCGATAGCCGCTTCCAGCACGGTCTCGGATCCCGGCTTTGGATCCAGCGTCACGATGTTGATGACCCCGCCAACGGCATCGGAGCCGTATAAGGTGGAGCCCCCACCTGGAGAGATCTCAATACGCTCGACCACATCTGTAGTGATCTGAGACAGATCGAACCCGCCAAAAAAGCCCAGGTCGTTAATGGGGCGGCCATCCAAGAGCACCAACACCTGGGCCGTTCGTCCTCCCCGCATAAACTGGGAGCTAAGGGCTCCCAACTGGGTTCCTGCCGTGCCGTCGCTGAGGATCCCGGGCAGGTAGCGCAGGGCCTCCTGAACGGTTCTTGCCCCTTGCTCTCGAATTTGCTGGCGGGTAACGACGTAAACCGGGCGGGAAGAATCCCGCAGCAAGCCGGGGCGACGAAAAGGCGTGGTGACGGGTTGATTTAAAATCTCGGCGCTAACGCCGGTTTCCAAAACCTCTTGAGCTGAGGGCGGGGAAGCTGCCGGCTGCGCCCACGCTGGGATCCCCAAAACAAGACCCCCCAGCGCCAGGCTGAGACCTAGAATGGGATTCATTTTCCTAAAGCTCCTGATTCCGTGCGACGCGGAAGAAATGCGAGCCAAAACCGCAGGCGGGCATCCTGACTGAGGGCATGGGTCTAGCCCAAGCCCATCACAGTTGCGGCACAGCGCCGGATTTGCACCGGACTTTCCCCTTTACATGCCCTGGCTGATCCCCAGGACAACCTGTCGGTACAGCTTTCTCTGCGATTGCTCCGAAAAAGCCGTGCTAGGCATCATACATCCCCTGCTCTGGAGTTCCTATCCTGCCAGGGGGGATGTCATCCCCAGGGGTGAACGGGATCCCAACGGCAATCCCAGGGCTTTGGATGGGCCACATCCCATTTAGGCCAGATTTCTTCACTGCTTTGTAAGCAGTTGAAGGATAGCCCGCTGCTACTCCAGATCGCGAGGCCCAGGGATCCCTTAGCCTTTTAGAGAACAGAGCATGACTCTAGTCAATAATAAGCTCAACTATACTGAAAATAATGTAT
>NZ_JANSIH010000260.1:0-656 GCF_047462075.1 Synechococcus sp. R55.2 | reverse complement strand
CATGCTGCGAGCATGTTCTCTTGGATCCCAAATTACTGACCAACGACGGGAATCCCTGATATTCCTCTTGATCTGGTTAATCCACTTTGGATCATGGCCCAGTTGGATCCCACGTTGGATAAACTCTTCTACTGACCAAGTGATACAATCTTCAAGACCGATATTTTTTAGCAGACTGTAGCTCATTCGGCCGTAGTAATGGCGACCTACTAAGGTAAGAACTGGCACACCCATGTAGAGAGCTTCCATAGTGTGGGTTGCACCTGTGTAGGGAAAGGTATCGAGAACAAGATCCACCAAAGCTAGTTGGCCCCGGTGCTCTTCCACGCTGCTTGCTTGAGCTAGAAAACGGACGCGATCCAAAACATCCAATTCCTTAGCTCTTTCCTGGTAACGCCTGATAACTGTGGCAATTTCCCCTGAGCCTTTGACAATTAGGATACCGTTAGGTACGGCTTTTAGAATCTGCAGGTGAGCATCAATGCATTCAGGGGTGCGCTTGTAGGCACTGGCCGCAGTTAGAAGAACAATATCTTGCGGATCGATTCTCAGCTTAGCTCTGAAATCTATCTTATCAGCGGGCAGGACGTCCAGATAGTCCACAGCACAGTAGCTAGGCAAGCGGATAATTTTTTCATGGTAATCGGCCTGTGCAT
>NZ_JANSIH010000259.1:0-23763 GCF_047462075.1 Synechococcus sp. R55.2 | reverse complement strand
TGCCATTTGTTTTCATCTAAAAAAACCAACTTCATCCTCTTTCCTCTATAAATTACTCTCTCTATCCTAACATAAGATCAACACGACCTAGAAGTTTGAGGGTGAAAGATTGTTGAAGAGCCGGATCCCTAGCGGGTATACTGCACCCGCGGATCCAAAATGCTGTAGAGAATATCCGCCACCAAATTGAAAATCACGATCAAGATGGCGTAGATAAAGGTGATGGCCATCACCACCGGCGTATCGCCCCGGAAGATGGAATCCACCAACAAAGCGCCGATCCCAGGTACGCGAAAAATCTGCTCTGTAACCAGCGCTCCGGTAAACACGGATGGAATATCCAGGGCCACCAGGGTTACCACCGGGATCAAGGCATTGCGCAAAATGTGCCGATTCACCACCACCCATTCTTGCAAGCCTTTGGCCCTGGCCGTCCGCACGTAATCCCGGTTCATTTGCTCCAGCATTGAGGCTCGCACAAAGCGCATCAGCACCGCTGCCTGGAACAACACCAAGACTGTCACAGGCATGATCGATTGGCGCACCTGGGCCACAAAACTTGCCCAATCGGTTACCCGCAGCGTGCTGTTGTAGATGAAGGGGAACCAGCGCAGTTGCACACTGAAAATGATGATGAACAAAATACCCGTAAAAAAGGTGGGCAAGGAAAAGCCAACAAAAGCCAGCGTCGTCACCACTTGGTCGAAGAGGGTGTAGCGCTTCAGGGCAGAGATCACGCCCAAAGGCACCGCCAGCAATGCGCCGATAATATATGCAGTGCCAACTATCCAAAGAGTGGTGGGCAACCGTTGCAAAATCAAGTTCAACACGGGGCTGCGGCTGGTAAAAGAAAAGCCCATATCCCCCTGCATAAAAGCCCACAGCCACTTCACATAGCGGATGTAAATCGGCTGATCTAGCCCCAAAGAACGGCGAATGTTCTCCCGTACTTCCGCAGTGATGGCAGGATTGGTGGCAAATTCTGCCATGGGATCCCCAGGTGCCAAAGCCAAGATGGCAAACACCACGATGCTGATGGCCAGCAAGGTGGGAATGGAGATCAACAGGCGATTAATCAAGTAGCGCGTCATAAAAACAAAGAGACAAAAATGAAAGCAATGCCATCATGGTAGGGATGTTGGCAGCAAAATGTTAGGGGAAAGCCTTTCTTGCCCAGAGAGGAAAAAAAGAGGCAAGGGATCCCTCCCTCACCCCCGCCCCTCCCCGACAGGATCCCCTAGGACTTGCGAGTCCAATCTTTGATGTTCCAAGGTTCCAGATCCCAGGGGGTGAGATCGATCCCTTCCAGGCTGTTGGCCGCTGCCGCCGGGCTGGAGCGGTCGATCAAAGGAATCACCGCCACATCTTCTACTGTCAGGAAGTTGTTCATTTTCTTGATCTGCTCCTCCCGTTCTTTGGCATCGGTCATCGCCACCAGCTCGGCAAACATGGCGTCGTAGGTGGGGTTGCAATAGCGGGAGTCGTTGGACTTGGCCCAGTTGTTTTCTTTCTGGGCAATCTCCTCGCAAAGGTAACGGCGCAGGTAACTCGTCGGATCCGGGTTATCGTTGCCAGTGGTGTACATCTGTAGGTCAGCGTAGAAGTGGCCCAGGTTGTCGGGGTTGTTGGGTTCGCTGTCGAAGAAGATGCTGGCATCGATGCTCTTCAGCTCCAGGTCGATGCCGATCTTGCTGAAGTCTTGCTTGATGATCTCCTGAGTTTTCTGGCGCACCGGGTTAACAGAGGTTTGGAAAACCATGCGCATCTCTACACCACCTTTGTCCCGAATGCCGTTGTTGTTGCTATCTACCCAACCGGCTTCATCCAGCAGCGCTGCAGCTTTCTCCAGGTTGAATTCCCAGGGAGCGTTGGCCCGCAGGTTTTCGGGAGATAACACGTAGTCATTGGTGGGGGTACCGGCCACGCCGTAGATCTGATCGGCGGTGGTTTGCCGATCCACAGCCAGGCTCAGGGCTTTGCGCACGTTCAAGTCCGTCAGGAACGGATGGGGCACATCCTTGTGGGAGCGTTGCCCGTCTTTCTCTACGTTGGGGTCGGAGAAATTGATAACGATCCGCTCCATGCTCGGGCCAGGCTTGGGAATGACCCGACCAATGCCTGTAGCCTCTAGCTGAGCGAGCACTGCAGCTTCTACCTGGGTGTTCCAGGCATAGTCGGCATCGCCGGTTTGCAGCACCGCCCGTGCCGCAGAGGTGGCATCTCCACCTCCCTTCAATTCCACGCGCTTGAAGAAGGGCTTGCCCTCTTCCCGAAAGTTCTTGTTGGCCACATAGACGATCACATCCCCTGGCCTCACCTCTTCGGTAATGTAGGGGCCAGTGCCAATGGGGGCCAGGTTGGCAGGGGCCTCGCGGGAGTTAGGGCCGTTGTAGTCTTTGAAGATATGTTTGGGAATGATCATGCCGTTGCTGCCGACAAAGGGCACAAACCAAGCCACCGTCGGCTTTTTGAAGGTGATTTTCACCGTGGTCGGATCCACAGCTTCCACCGAGGCAACATCGGCATAGTATTCGGAGGTAATCGCCCCCACTTCTGAGTTGGAAACGTACTCGTAGGTGAAGACCACATCTTCAGCGGTGAAGGGTTCTCCATCCGCCCAAGTGACCCCGCTCTTCAACTTCCAGGTGACAGAGGTCAGATCTTTGGCAACGCCGCCGTTTTCAATGCTGGGGATTTCTGCTGCCAAAAAAGGCACCATTTCACCACGGGCATCAAAGCTGGCCAGAGGCTCATAGACCAAGCGGCTGGCTTCAAAGTCTTTGGTTCCTGTGGAGAGGTGAGGGTTAAGCAGAGTTGGCGCTTGCCAGTACAGCAACCGCAGGGTGTCGTCGGCTTGGGCCTGGACGGGTATCCAATGCTGGTGAACCAGCAACCCTCCCACCACAAACAGGGGAATCAACCACAGCCGCAGCTTGACCAACCGCAGTCTCAGACGTTGGAAAGGATGAAAAGACATTTACACTTACCTCTTGTAAACAGACTCAGCTAGGGGACTGGCGCTATGGCCTCCAAGTCATCCCAGAGATTTTCAGCCTTTGACTGGCAAGAACCGGGTAAGGTTCCCCCCCGGCGGTCCGATTGAGGTCAACTTTGTTGGATGAGGGTTTGCCTCAATCAAGACCTCTTTTAGGTTTAGGTTTCAGCAAGGTAGCAGATGGACGGGATTTTTCTGTAATTCGTTACACAGTATTGCCAGATCCCGCTTGCAGAGCCCTAGAGGGTTGGATTGCTGGGAATGGGGTTCCCCCGTTTGGTGCAAATGGATACGCAAATGTCTGTAGAGATGAGCAAGAATGGTGGCAGGGTTTCGTCAACCCTTAGGTGCTGCTCCTCTTTAGGGTTGAACTTGAACTCGGTCGGGATTGAGCTTGAATTGGTTTGTGTCTAAATGGTTCTAAGGGATGCTGGATTTTTCTGGAAAAATTCGCCATATAAGGGGAAATCCTTTTCCTTTGCTGTAGCGGTGACAAGGATCCCAGGAGCATGGCGCGATTGTTAGAAGTATGGCGGCTGGAAACGCGGTTCTATACCCAGGATGGAGTGGTGAAGGCCGTCAACGGTTCCAGCTTTCACGTGGACGAGGGGGAAACTCTGGGCATTGTGGGGGAATCGGGATCCGGCAAAAGTGTCACCATGCTCTCGGTGATGCGGCTGATCCCAACACCGCCGGGCAAAATTGTGGGGGGCGAGGTGCTGTTTGCCGGCCAAGACCTGCTCAAGCTGAAAGAATCGGAAATGCGGCGCATCCGGGGCAACCAGATCGCCATGATCTTTCAAGACCCCATGACCTCCTTGAACCCTGTCTTGCGAGTGGGCCAACAAATTGCCGAGGCTCTGCAGTTGCACCTGGGCATGACTCCTGCCCAAGCACGGCAGCGGACTATTGAACTGTTACAAATGGTTGGGATCCCGGCAGCAGCCGAGCGGGTGGATCACTATCCCCACCAATTCTCCGGGGGGATGCGGCAGCGGGTGATGATTGCCATGGGCCTGTCCTGCCGCCCAAAGCTGTTGATTGCCGATGAGCCCACCACCGCCTTGGATGTGACGATCCAAGCCCAGATTGTGGAGTTGATCAAAGCCTTGCGCGAGGAGATCGGCATGGCGATTATCTGGATTACCCATGATTTGGCCTTTTTGGCGGGCCTGGCCGACCGGATCTTGGTTATGTACGCCGGCCAGATTGTGGAAGAAGCTCCGTTGCACCAGCTTTACAAAAATCCCCGTCATCCCTACACCATCGGCCTGCTGCAGAGCATCCCCCGCCTGGATGAGCGCCGACGCGAAAAGCTGCAGCCCATTGAGGGCATGCCCCCGGATTTGGTCAACTATCCCAAGGGTTGTCCGTTTGCGGCCCGTTGTCGCTTCGTCATCGACCGCTGCTGGAGCGAAAATCCAGAGCTGGAGTCCGTTGGATCCCAGCATGCGGTGGCTTGCTGGGTAAAGCCGGAAGGAAAAGCCCATCTGCGGTCAGTGGCCGGTGTCGGCGGGGACGGTGAATCGCTGGAGAGGACGGCCCATGGTTGACCCCCCTTCTTTCCCGGCCAGCGCCTCTGTCGATGCTTGCCCACCTGAGACCGGCCAAGCCACCTTGGTGCGCGTCGAAAACCTAAAAGTGCATTTTCCCATTCGGCGGGGGCTAATCCTGCAACGACAGGTGGGATCCGTCAAGGCGGTGGATGGGGTGAGTTTTGCGGTGCGGCGGGGAGAAACCCTGGGGCTGGTGGGAGAATCGGGCTGTGGCAAGAGCACCCTTGGGCGAGCCATTTTGCAGTTATATCGGCCCACCGCCGGGAACGTGTATTTTGGGGGTGTCGATCTGACCCAGCTCAGCCCGGAAGAGCTGCGCCGCATGCGGCAACGCATGCAGATGGTGTTTCAGGATCCCTATGCCGCTCTGAATCCCCGCCAGACGGTGGGGGCAATTGTGGGGGAGCCCCTGACAGTCTTTAGGGTGGCCGGGGGCAAAGCGCAGCAGGAGCGGGTCAGGGAGCTGCTGGAGGTGGTCGGCCTCAATGCCAACTTTGTCAACCGCTATCCCCACGAGTTTTCGGGCGGGCAACGGCAGCGGATTGTCATTGCCCGTGCCTTGGCTTTGAAGCCGGATTTTATTGTCTGTGATGAGCCGATCTCGGCTTTGGACGTGTCGATTCAGGCCCAGGTGATTAACTTGCTGCAGTCTTTGCAAGAGCAGTTCGGCCTCACCTATCTGTTCATCGCCCATGACCTGAGCGTGGTGCGCCACATTTCCGACCGGGTGGCGGTGATGTACTTGGGCAAGGTGGTGGAGCTGGCGGATCGCGACGAGATTTACCAAAATCCTCTCCATCCCTATACCCAGGCACTGCTCTCGGCAGTTCCCATTCCCGACCCGGAAGTGGAAGCCAGGCGCAAGCGGATCATCCTCAAGGGCGATGTGCCTAGCCCGGTCAACCCGCCCAAAGGATGCAACTTCCACACCCGCTGCCCTTGGGTAACAGAGGCGTGCCGTCAAGATCCACCCCCGGCCTTTCGCGAGGTGAGCGCGGGGCATTTTGTGGCTTGTCACCTGGTGCCCTAGGCAGCCCTCAAGGGATCCCGGCCACGCCGGTTTGGCGGGCAGCCTGGATTACCGCAGCGGCCACCTGAGGAACCACCCGCCCGTCGAAGACCGAGGGGATGATCCACTGGGGATCCAACTCTTCGGCAGGGATCAAGGCAGCAATGGCTTGAGCGGCAGCCAGGCACATCTCGGTGTTGATCTGCTTGGCGCGGCAGTCGAGGGCGCCGCGAAACACGCCCGGAAAGGCCAGCACGTTGTTGATTTGGTTGGGGTAGTCGCTGCGGCCCGTGGCCATCACTGCCACCCGATTGCCCACCAGCTCCGGCTGGATCTCGGGCACCGGGTTGGCCAGGGCAAAGACGATGGGATCCGGTGCCATTTTTTCTACCATCTCCACTGTCAGGGCATTGGCCACGCTCACCCCAATAAACACATCCGCTCCCACCAAGGCTTCCGCCAGGGATCCCTTCTCCTCGACGGCAATGGCCGCCTTCTCGGGGGTGAGATCGGAACGGGAGCGGCTGAGGATCCCTTGGCGGTCGCAGACCAGGATGTGGGCTGCCCCGGCCCGCCGCAGCAGTTGCGTCACGGCAATGCCGGCTGCCCCGGCCCCGTTGAGGACAATGCGCACCTCGTCTAGGCTCTTTTTCACCACTTTCAGGGCATTCAGCAGCGCCGCCAGCACCACAATGGCGGTGCCGTGCTGATCGTCGTGAAACACCGGCAGGTTGAGGCGGGCCTTGAGCTGAGACTCAATGGCAAAGCAGCGAGGGGCGCTGATGTCTTCCAGGTTAAAGCCGCCAAATCCCGGCGCCAGGCGCACCACCGTCTCTACAATTTCCCCCACCTCCTGAGTGGCCAGGCACAGAGGAAAGGCATCGATATCGGCAAAGCGCTTGAACAGCGCCGCTTTCCCCTCCATCACCGGCAAAGCTGCCTCCGGGCCGACATTCCCCAAGCCCAGCACCGCGCTACCATCGGTTACAATGCCCACACTGTTGCCCTTGATGGTGTACTCATAGACCGCGGCGGGGTTGGCAGCAATTTCCAGAGAAACCCGCCCTACCCCCGGCGTGTAGGCCATGGCCAGATCGGCGGCGCTCTCCAGGGGGCTTTTGGCCACCACTTGCAGTTTTCCCCCTCGATGCAGCTCAAAGGTGCGATCTACCACCCGCTCCACTTTCACATTGGGTAGGGCAGCCACGGCGGCGCGAATTTGCTGGGCATGCTCGCTGCTGACGGCATCCACCGCGATCTCCCGTACCGTCTCCGCAGGGGATTGGTGGATGAGGTCGATCTGGCTGAGGCTGCCTCCCACCTCGGCAATGGCTTGGGTCACACGGGCTAGGGCTCCCGGCTGGTTGAGCAGGCGAATGCGCAGGGCAATGCTATAGCTGGAGCTGGGGGTGAGTTTTGTCATAGTCCCTTATGGTAGACGAAAAATCCGATTCCGACCTGCACACCTTGGCCGATTGGCTGGAGGGCTACTACAGCAACCGCGCCCAGGCAATGGCGGAGCCGGTGTGGTTTGTGCCGGTCAGCCTTTGGTACGTGCGTCTGCCCCACCTGTTTTCCCAAGGGATCGGCTTTTTTACCGAACAATTCAACCAACACACGCCGGGCCGGTTTTATCGCAGCCGGGTGCTCCAGGTATTGGGGGATCCCTTGCGGATCGAGAACTACAAATTGCGGGATCAAGCAGCTTGGGCAGGTGCCTCTCAGGATCCGCAGCGCTTGGCGCAGCTCTCCTTGGCCGACCTGGAGCATTTGCCCGGTTGTCGCATTTTGGTGGAAAAGCGCCCAGACTGCTACCACGGCGAAATGCTGCCAGGTGGAGAATGTCGTCTGAACCCCGGCGATAGCACCTACATCCACATCGAATTTGACCTCACAGCCGAGGAATTCATCACCTGGGATCGCGGCTTTGACGCCACCACCGGCCAACAAACCTGGGGATCCCGCGCCGGCCCCTACCGCTACCAAAAAGGGATCCCACCGGCTCCTCTTCAGGTCTGAACCTTCAAAACAGGAAGGGAAACAGATCTCGAAACCCTTTGCGCAGCCTGAGCAAAAAGATCAGCCGTTCCACCTCGGGGGAGACGGATCCGGTTTCGGGCCGAGCTGCCAAGGCTTCCTGGAGTTCCAGAGCCTCGGCGGCGGCGAGGGGCTGATTATCGACCGGAGAGCGAGCCCGCAAGTCGGGCTGGGCCCGCAACACCTCTTCCGGGATCTCATCGGCAGGGGGCAGTGCCCAAGCTTCCGGCCAAAGCAGCAGCAGACCCGCGCAGCAGCCCAGTCCTGCACTCCAGAGCCGTTGGCCCATCCGACCGGTTCTCCTAGCGTTGTCCACTGAACTCCACCCCTTGAAGGGATCCCTCCCAACCTTTCCCAACCCCTCGACCTGTTGCTGGGGAAAAGGGGGGGATCCCTTTAGCTGGCCATGGCTTCCGAGCGCTCTTGGATCACCCGATCCACGATGCCGTAAGCCTGAGCTTCCGTGGCCGAGAGGTAAAAGTCTCGCTCCACATCCCGCTCGATTTTCTCCAGCGGTTGGCCGGTGGTTTGCGCCAAGATCTCGTTCATGCGTCGTTTGACTCGCAGAGTTTCGCGGGCGCGAATTTCAATGTCGCTGGCTTGGCCTTGGATCGTGCCCAGCGAAGGCTGGTGCAGCATGATGCGGGAGTGGGGCAGGGCAAACCGCTTGCCCTTGGTGCCAGCAGCCAACAAAAAGGCTCCCATTGAAGCTGCTTGGCCCACGCAAACCGTAACGATATCTGGCTTGATGTGGTTCATGGTGTCGTAGATGGCCATGCCCGCCGTCACAGAGCCACCGGGAGAATTGATGTACATCACAATGTCCTTTTGCGGATCCTGCGAGTTGAGGTAAAGCATCACCCCCACGATGGTATTGGCCAAGCTATCGTCAATGGGCTCGCCGATAAACAAAATCCGCTCTTGGTACAGGCGATCGTCAAGGCTAATCCACTGGCTATAGGGCTCGCCGGGCAAACGGTAGGGAACCCGAGGCACTCCAATCGGCATAAGTTTCTCCTGGCAAAGTATGAAACACAGAACGACGCGCTTGTAAGATATCTTCCGCGCTCAAATCCAGCTGGGGCAAAACCGAGGAAACAATGCGTCCAGATCCAGTTTTGACCTCGCCTTCGTATTCTCCGCCAACCCAGCGCACCGCGGAAACGGACTGCTTGGCTGGATCCACTGGGATCCCACGGGCAGCGTAATCTTTGCGCTTGTCTTGATAATCGTGTTTTTCATTGTCTACTCCGGGGGAAACGACTTCCACCACCAACAGCGGCAGGGGCATGTGCAGGCAAGGATTCCGCAACCGTTTCCCAGCAAGCTCACATAGCGGGATGCAAAGCCATCACCTCTGGATTGCGCAACCGAGCCTTGGCTGCGGGCACTTCGACCTCAACTTGGCCCAAGCTCAGGCGTTGGATGGGCAAAAACTTGGGCAATTCCGCAACCAGAAACAGCTCAATGAGGGTGTTCATACGCTCCTCGGCTTCCCGAATGGACCCGTCTTCAGGTTCAACCCGTCCTTCATAAAGCCCGTCCGTGAGGCGTAGGTACTCCCCCACCGTCAAAGGCTGTACGGGAACTTGAACCATCGACGGATCCCTCTGCTTCAGTTTTTGGCTGTTGCCAACTTCGGCACGCCTTTGGAACTGGTCAGCACCTGATCGATGAGGCCGTAGGCTTTGGCTTCCTCTGGTGTCATGAAAAATAGCCGCTCCGTGTCCTTCTTGATGCGCTCCATAGGCTGGCCCGTGCTGCGGGACAGTTGCTCCAGCATCATGTTGCGCAAAGTCAGAATCTCGCGGGTGCGAATTTCGATGTCGCTGGCCTGTCCACGGGTGCCCCCATAGGGCTGGTGGAGCACGATCGTGGCATTGGGCAGACTGGCCCGAAATCCTTTGGCTCCTGCTGCCAATAACATGGCCGCCATCCCAATGGCATTGCCGATGCAGATAGTATGCACAGGCGGCTTGATGTAGTTCATGGTGTCCAGAATGGCAAAGGCCGCTGTGTCGTAGTTATAGGTGCCCGTCGAGTTGATGTACATCTTGATCGGCTTTTCCCGATCCTCGTACTGCAAATACAGCAGTTGCTCGATGATCAGCTTGGTGACGTTGGCATTCGACTCTTCCGCAAGGGGCAAGCCCAGGTAGACAATGCGCTCCTGCAGCAGCAGCGAAGCCAAATCTGGGGGTGGGGTACGAACCGGAGCGCCGCCATAGTAGTAGTAGGTCGATTGCACCATGCCAGAGATCTCCTACGCCTGGGTCTGTTCAACTGAAAAACACCAGAAAAACAACACTTGAGGACCACAAGGGATCCGCAGCATCCCAACGGATCCCTTGCAGTCTGAGGACCTCTCAAAGCCAGCTTTACTCCGCCCCTTGAGGCAAGAGAACCCGCTCCGGCTCCGTGACCAGCACCTTGGGCTTGCGCTCCTCATCCACATCGATGAGCACCTCCGATCCCTCCCGGACATGCCCAGTCAGGATCTCTTCCGCCAGGATGTCTTCCAGCAGGCGTTGGATGGCGCGGCGCAGCGGGCGTGCCCCGTAGCTGGGGTTATACCCCTCCTCCACCACCAAGTCTTTGAAGCGGTCGCTGACCGTAAGGCGGATTTTCTTCTCCGTCATGCGGTCAAACACTTCCTTGAGCAGGATGTCGGCAATCTGCTTCACCTCATCCTTGGTCAGTTGCCGGAAGACGATGATCTCGTCCACGCGGTTGAGGAACTCCGGACGGAAGTACTGCTTCAGCTCCTCATTCACCAGGTTGCGGATGCGGTTGTAGTTGGCATCCTCGTCGTTGGTGTTGAACTCGAAGCCGAGGCTGCCGCCGCCCTTCTCGATGACCTTCGAGCCGATGTTAGAGGTCATCACGATCAGGGTGTTCTTGAAGTCCACCGTGCGGCCTTTGGCATCGGTCAGGCGGCCATCCTCCAGGATTTGCAGCAATAGGTTAAACACATCCGGGTGCGCCTTCTCGATCTCATCGAAAAGCACCACCGTGTAGGGGCGACGCCGCACCGCTTCTGTGAGCTGACCCCCCTCGTTGTAGCCCACATAGCCCGGCGGGGATCCGATCAGCTTGCTGACCGTGTGCCGCTCCATGTATTCCGACATGTCGAGGCGGATCATGGCCGACTCGGAGCCGAAGAAGTAGGCTGCCAAAGCCTTGGTCAGCTCGGTTTTGCCCACCCCTGTTGGGCCGGAGAAGATGAAGCTGGCGATGGGGCGGTTGGGATTTTTCAGCCCCACCCGAGCGCGGCGGATGGCCCGGGAGATGGCCCGCACCGCTTCGTCTTGGCCGATGATGCGCTGGTGCAGGGTTTCTTCCATGTTCAGCAGCTTCACTGACTCGCTCTCGGTCAGCTTGGCCACCGGCACCCCCGTCCAGGCGCTGACCACTTGGGCCACGTCCTCTTCGGTTACCTCAGGCATTTCGCTGCGGCTGCTCTCCTCGGCTTTTTTGGCAGCGGCAATGGCGCGGATCTGCTGCTTGATCTCCATCTCCCGATCCCGCAGCTCACCAGCCTTGTCGAAGTTCTGGGCCCGCACCGCAGCGTCTTTCTCCTTGAGCACTCGCCGCAACTCTTGATCCAGCTCCCGGGCCGCCGGGGGCAGTTGAGAGTTGATCAGGCGCACCCGCGAAGCAGCCTCGTCGATCAAATCGATGGCCTTATCTGGCAAGAACCGGTCGGAGATGTACTGGTCGGCCAGCTTGGCTGCCGCATCCAAGGCGGCATCGGAGATCTTCAGCTTGTGGTGCTGCTCGTAGCGCTCCCGCAGGCCAAACAGGATCTCGATGGTCTCGGAGACTGTCGGCTCGCCCACCATGATGGGCTGGAAGCGACGCTCCAGGGCGGCATCCCGTTCGATGTGCTTGCGGTACTCATCCAGGGTGGTGGCGCCGATGCACTGCAGCTCGCCGCGGGCCAAAGCAGGCTTGAGGATGTTGGCGGCATCAATCGCCCCTTCCGCAGCCCCGGCCCCGATCAGGGTATGCACCTCGTCGATGACCAGGATGATGTTGCCGGCATTGCGGATCTCATCCATGATTTTCTTGAGGCGCTCTTCAAACTCGCCGCGGTACTTGGTGCCGGCCACCAGCAAACCAATATCCAGGCTGATCACCCGCTTGTCGGCCAAAATATCCGGCACATCCCCCTGCACGATGCGCTGGGCCAAACCTTCGGCAATGGCAGTTTTGCCTACCCCCGGCTCGCCAATGAGGACGGGGTTGTTCTTGGTGCGGCGGCCCAAGATCTGGATCACCCGCTCGATCTCCCGCGTCCGACCGACCACCGGATCCAGCTTGCCCTCCTGGGCCAGTTGAGTTAGGTTGGAGCCGAATTCGTCCAGGGTGGGCGTTTTGGTGCGACTGGAGGATCCCCCCCCTGCCGTCACTTCGGCAGTCTCGCCCAACATGCGGATCACCTGGGTGCGCACCTTGGAGAGATCCACCCCCAGGTTTTCCAAGACGCGGGCCGCTACTCCCTCCCCTTCTCGGATCAGGCCCAGGAGCAGGTGCTCAGTGCCAATGTAGTTGTGGCCGAGCTGGCGGGCCTCTTCTAGGGAGAGTTCCAGCACTCGCTTGGCGCGGGGAGTGAAAGGGATCTCGACGGCCACAAAACCGGATCCCCGACCGATAATTTTCTCGACTTCAATGCGGGCGTCCTTCAAGTTCACTCCCATGGACTTGAGAACTTTGGCGGCGACCCCAGTGCCCTCGCCGATTAACCCCAACAAAATTTGCTCGGTGCCAACGAAATTGTGACCTAACCGTCTGGCTTCTTCTTGGGCCAGCATGATCACCTTGATGGCTTTTTCTGTAAAGCGTTCAAACATGATCCTCGGGCTCCCTACGCCTGCATCAAGGCGGACTTGATAGGGGTAATCCTAGCACAAGTTCTGGCGAAACCAAGGGACGGTAAATACCCCAGACGGAAGCTGTCTGGGGCCAAAACGCGCCTGGAGAGATTTGAACTCCCGACACCGTGGTCCGTAGCCACGTGCTCTAGTCCACTGAGCTACAGGCGCAAAAGGGGCGGGCCAACCACGGTTGACTGTCTGTCCATACTATCTGTCCATAGTTACTCAGATACTATCCAGTACTATCCAGAGACAGAGATGGACATCTATCAATGTGGCTTAGGCATTCTAGCACAAGAGCGTTTTTTGGAAAGTCCAACGGGGGTGTAGATATCCGCCAGCGTTAACATTGCCCTTGCCAAGGTTGCCGGACTTCTCCCCCCACTTCCAGGCCGGCTTGGGGGCTGGTGGCCTTGATCACCGGCGTCCAGACTTGGCCGTTGCGCTGCCAAAGCTGCAGGTGCAGATGTCCTGCCAGGGTATCCCGACAGTTGCGCTGCATCCCTTCTGGGCCAGGAGTGAATACAGTTTGGCCAGGCCGTCCCGTGTGCCCTTCCAGCCGAATACACCAGAGGGCGCTCTCTCCCCGGATTCGCCAAGATCCCCAGGGATCCACTTGCCAGGTCAGCCGAGCGGATCCGGGTCGCCATTCCAAAAAGGGCTGGGATCCCCATCCATGCAGGCTGATCAGGGCCACTTCTTCGGGGCGGGTGAGCACCTGCCGCTCAGCTCCGGCACAGGTGAGGCTAAGGCCGGGATGCTGGGGAAAGGCGTTGCACTGGATCCAAAACCAGCGGCGAGGAAAGCTTTGGCCCCAATTTTTTTCGGCGTAGGCGGGAGCCTGCTGAAATGCATAGCGCCTGCCTCTCCACTCCACCCAGCCGGTGGCCAAGCCATGGCTCATGAGGATCTGCCAGCCCGGCTCAAAGATGGGCAGATAAGACCAGGCTCCCATGGTGGCTCGGGGTGGGATCCCATAGGCAAAACGAGGTTGAATGCGGTAGAGCCAGCGAATAGGCTCAGAGCCCAAGGGATCCGGCAAAATCCCCTGATTGAGGTGGGCGGTGTATTGGTAGCCACTGGCGGTGCGCTGGAAGAAGGTGAAGGGATCCTGAAGGCCGCGACAGCCGGGGCCTGGGATCCCTGAGTGCCCCAAGGCCAGATGGGTTGAGCTGGCCCAAAAGCGGCGGGGATTGGGGAAGGTGCGCCAATGCAACTCCTCCTCCGGCCCCAACACCTGAGCCATGCCCCCACGCTTGGGATTGATGGCGTACATGAAGGCAAAGCTAATGGGCGGATCCCCGGGCAACGTTACCCGGCTATACCAACCCTCAAAAAACCGCTCTGTGCAGCCATCCCAGTGGTAGCCGGCATGGGGCAGGGATCCCCAATCTGTTGAGTTGTTTTGCCCAGAGCAAGCCGCCGTTGGAGGAAACGCCATTGAGACCTAAGCCATCGCAACAATGATAAACGGAAGTCTATGCTTACCAAAATAATAATTGTATTGTTTCTATATTTATTTGCCCTTAGGATATCAACCAAGCTGAGATTTAAGGATTTCTTGAGATTTCACGAAGGAAATCCATGGGTCAGGCGACTTGAACTGGAAAGCTTCCATCTTGCCTTCACATATCCTTTCGATGAGGTGAGCATGACGTCACGTCGTAACTTTTTGCTGTCTGCGGGTGCGGCCACCGTGGGTGGACTCGTGAGTGGCAGCTTAGCACGGGCCAGCACAGGCTACTGGGTTGCCCAGGCCAGCGGCCCAGAAACCCCCAATCTCAGGTTAGGCTTTATACCGATTGTGGAGTCTGCCCCCCTGATCATCGCCAAGGAAAAGGGCTTTTTCGACAAGCATGGCATGACCGGTGTAGAGGTGTTGAAGCAGGCCAGTTGGCCGGCAGCCCGTGACAATGTGGTCATCGGCTCAGCGGGTGGGGGAATCGACGGTGGCCAGTGGCAGATGCCGATGCCTCACATGATCCACATTGGCGCCATCACCAACAATCAGCCGGTGCGCATGGCAGTTCTGTGTCAGTTGATCACCCAAGGCAACGGGATTGCCATTGCCGGAATGCATGCTGGCAAGGGTTTGGGGCTGGATATCTCGGGAGCCGCGGATTACATCAAAAATTTCAGCGCCAGCAACGGACGCAAATTCAAGGCCGCTCATACCTTCCCCAACGTCAATCAAGATTTTTGGATCCGTTACTGGTTTGCTGCTGGGGGGGTAGATCCGGATCAAGACATCGACCTGTTGGCGGTTCCCTCTGCCGAAACGGTGCAGGGAATGCGCAATGGCACCATGGATGCTTTTAGCACCGGGGATCCCTGGCCCTACCGAATTGTGGCAGATGGGATCGGGTTTATGGCGGCCCTTACCCAACAGATTTGGCCCTTTCACCCCGAAGAATACTTGGCCATTCGCGCCGATTGGGTAGAGCAAAACCCCAGGGCCACACAAGCCACTTTGATGGCGGTGATGGAAGCGCAGCAATGGTGCGACGATCCGGCCAACCGAGAAGAACTGACACGCATTCTCTCAGGGCGTGCCTACCTGAATGTGCCGGTTGAAGTTCTCACCCCTCCCTTTCAAGGCAACTACGAATTGGGAGACGGCAAGCCAGCTGTTCAAGATTTCAATGCCGGGCCCTTGTACTGGGAAGATGGCCGGGGCAGCGTCTCTTACCCCTATAAGAGCCATGACCTTTGGTTCCTGACGGAATCCTTGCGTTGGGGCTTCCACGCTCGCTTCCTTCCCGATCTGGATACTGCCCGTCGTCTGGTGGATGAAGTGAACCGTGAAGATCTCTGGCGTGAGGCCGCCCAGGCACTGGGGGTGAAGAACATCCCCAACAACACCTCGCGGGGAACAGAGCGTTTCTTTGACGGTGTGGTGTTTGACCCACAGGATCCGCAGGC
The DNA here is from genome assembly GCF_047462075.1 of Synechococcus sp. R55.2. Classification (NCBI taxonomy): domain Bacteria; kingdom Bacillati; phylum Cyanobacteriota; class Cyanophyceae; order Synechococcales; family Synechococcaceae; genus Synechococcus; species Synechococcus sp. R55.2. The sequence goes on along the minus strand of NZ_JANSIH010000259.1, from coordinate 8,367 downwards.
TTACCTGAACAGCCTGAAAATCAAAAGGGTCTAGCTGAATAGCTTGATTGGGCCAAGTTCCTCACCTTCTTTCGCAGGAAGTCCATGGCTTACCGTTTCCTTGTTCGAATCTCTCGCGCGACAGGGATCCTGCCTACCTGTGGGATCCCACGAGGTCGAAAAAAGCGGTGCCGAGCTTTCTGCCCAAACGATGGAAAGTTGATGGATGCTATGAGCCTCGCACTTTTTGAATAACTTTAAATGCCATGTTGAGGATCGGCTATGTTGGCTCTACTTCACGTTCCGCGCGAACTCTTCAGGGATCCTCCTTTTGAGAGGCCGGCCCGGCCTCGCTGGGACAAGCTCATCCTTTCAATAGCCGTAGGAATCCTGAGTTTTCTGATTGTCGTGAGAGTTTTGTTGAGTTTGCAATCCCTGTGTTTGCCCATCCAAAGAAAAGGCAAGGCCAATCCCAGTTCATGCTCTGTTTCCAACACGTTGTAGAACCCTGCGGCTGGAATGTTCTGAGAGCGCGACAACAGAGAACCTTGTAAAACCCTATCCTCTCCAGGAGCTATGACGACAACACTTTCTTCTCCGGCAAAATCTGCAACGGCGAAGTTCGATTTGGCGAAGTACCGAGATCAGATTCTCCCCCCTGTGGTGGGTATTGTTGGATTCCTGCTCATCTGGCAGCTCTTGGCCAGTGCCAACCTTATTCGGCTGCCGGGGCCTTGGGATGTGTGGATGGACGAGCGCAGCCGATATCTGATCCTGCATCCTTTGTATCGCAACAGCGACCTCGACCAAGGGCTGCTGCGCCAAACCTTGGCCAGCCTACAAAGGGTGGCCATCGGCTATTGCAGTGCCGCTTTGGTGGGCATCACGTTGGGCATTTTGGTGGGAAGCAGTGTGTGGATCAACCGAGCTTTGGATCCCATTTTCCAATTTTTGCGCATGGTAGCTCCCTTGGCTTGGGTGCCCATATCTTTGGCTGCTTTGCAACGCAATGAGCCGGCTGCCCTGTTCGTTATTTTTATTACCTCAATTTGGCCCATTCTCATCAACACGGCTGTGGGGGTGAGACAGATCCCGGAAGACTACATCAACGTCTCCAAAGTGCTCAAGCTCTCCAAAGTGGACTTCTTTTTTAAGGTGTTGCTGCCCTCAGCCCTGCCCTACATGTTCACAGGTCTGCGCATCGGCATCGGCCTGTCTTGGCTGGCCATTATTGCCGCAGAGATTGTGATGTCGGGTGTGCCGGGGATCGGCTTTTTCATCTGGGATGCCTACCAGCAGAACTACGTTACGGAGATCATCGTTGCCGTCATCTACATCGGAGCGGTGGGATTGCTTTTGGATCGCCTGATGTCTGTTTTGCAAAACAAGATAGCCAACCAATGATGTGTTGGATGTGTTGTCAGTATGTGGTTGGTTTGAGGCTAGACGGGTGATAGGTTGGGAGGTTTTCTGTGTCTGTATTGGTCAGTGTGGAGCAGGTGGAAAAATCTTTTGCTCTGCCCGGAGGGCAGGAATACCTTGCTCTGAAAGGGATCGATCTGCAAATCCATCGAGGGGAGTTTGTCTCCTTAATCGGCCACTCCGGCTGTGGCAAATCCACCCTGTTAAACATGGTGGCGGGTCTGTCTTTGCCGACAGGGGGGATCGTAGCTTTGGATGGACATACCATTACGGCTCCCGGCCCCGATCGCATGGTGGTGTTTCAGCATTACTCGCTTTTGCCTTGGCTAACGGTTCGGCAAAACATTGCGCTGGCGGTGAATGCCGTTCTTAAAAACCATTCTCCGGCGGAGCGTCAGCAGATTGTGGAAGAGCACATCGATCTGGTGGGTTTGCGCCATGCCGCAGATAAGCCCCCAGCCCAATTGTCCGGGGGTATGAAGCAGCGGGTGGCCATTGCCCGTGCCCTGGCTTTGCGGCCCAAAGTGTTGTTGTTGGATGAGCCATTTGGCGCTTTGGATGCGCTCACGCGCGGGAACTTACAAGAGCAGTTGATGCGCATCTGCGAAGAACATCAGATGACCACCCTCATGGTCACCCACGATGTGGACGAAGCGGTTCTTCTGTCAGATCGTGTGGTTATGCTCACCAACGGGCCGGGATCCCGAATTGGGAACATTTTAACCATTGACATTCCTCGGCCCCGCCGTCGGCTGGAGGTGGTCAACCATCCCAGCTACTACAGCTACCGCAGCGAGATCATCTACTTTTTGAACCAACAAAAACGCATCAAGCAATGGCGTGCTCGCCGCAGCACTGTGGTGGCCAGGCATGGCTTGGAAAAGATCAACTTGGAGATCGGCTTTGTGCCCCTCACTGCCTGCGCTCCGTTGGCTGTAGCTAAAGAAAAAGGGTTCTTTGCCAAACACGGCTTGGAAGAAGTGAATTTGGTGCGGGAAACCAGTTGGCGAGGGATCCAAGACGGCATTCAGGGAGGTTATCTGGATGCGGCCCAAATGCCCGCCGGTATGCCGGTGTGGATGTCTTTGGGCGGAGGGGATAACCCGCCTCAGCCGGTGGTTACGGCCCTCACCTTGACCCGCAACGGCAATGCCATCACCTTGCATAAGCGGTTCTATGAGCAAGGGATCCACACCCTCAGCCAGTTGAAGGCTTACATTCTGGATAGTCCCAGCCGTCGGCTTACCTTTGGGGTGGTGCATCCCAGCTCTATGCACAATTTGCTGTTGCGCTACTGGCTGGCAGCCGGTGGGATCCACCCGGATCATGACGTGGTGCTGAAAACGCTGCCCCCGGCTCAGATGGTGGCCAACCTAACAGCCGGCAACATCGATGGGTACTGTGTGGGAGAGCCCTGGAATCTGCGGGCCGCCCTGGAGGGCAGCGGCTTTACGGTGGCTACGGATCTGGAGATTTGGCTGGGCCATCCCGGCAAGGTGTTGGGGGTGCGAGAAGATTGGGCCAGAGCCTACCCCAACACCCACATTGCCTTGGTGAAAGCGCTGTTGGAAGCCTGCCGCTACTGTGAAGACCCGGCCCATCACGACGAGATTCGCGAGCTGCTCAGCCGCCGCGCCTACCTGAGCACCGACCCATCCTACATTCATCTGGGGGATCCCCAGCGTCTGATCTGTGACTTGGACAGGCCGATGCGGGAATATGCCCACCACCGCTTCTTTCTGGGAGCCGGCAACCGTCCCAGCCGCACCGAGCATCTGTGGATGATGACCCAAATGGCCCGCTGGGGGGATCTGCCCTTCCCTCGCAACTGGGTGGAGATTGTAGAGCGGGTGTGTCAGGTGGGGGTATTCAGTACGGCAGCCCGCGAGCTGGGGCTGGATGTGTCTTACCAGCGGCAGCCCATTCAGTTGTTCGATGGGATCCCCTTTAATGGTGAGGATCCCCTGGCCTACCTCAACAGTTTGGCGATTAAGCACGATATTTATGTAGCCGAGGTTGCTTTGGATCGTCGTCCTGTGTTGCTCTAGATACCCACTTGGGCACCCTTGCAAAAGCACATTCCCCGTTGTGAGAAAATCATGAGTTGGAGCACCCTACGATGACTGCCCTCTTGACAACCTCTACCCCAGCGAACGTAGCCGCAGAACCCTACCTAAGCCTTGAGAATGTCAGCAAGACCTACTCAACTCCCAAGGGGGATTATCCCGTCTTGCGAGATATCAACCTCAGTGTGAACGAGGGAGAGTTTGTCTGCTTGGTTGGGCATTCCGGCTGTGGCAAAACCACCCTGCTGAATATGGTTTCCGGATTTGCCCAGCCCACCAGTGGCTCGGTGAAGCTGAAAGGGCAGCCGATTACAGCTCCTGGCCCGGAGCGCATGGTAGTGTTTCAAGGGTATGCCCTGTTGCCTTGGCTCACGGTTTATGAAAATGTTTATTTGGCCGTTCGGTCGGTATTTCCCCAAAAGAGCCAGTCGGAAAAGCATCGAATTGTGGAAGAACATTTGGATTTGGTGGGGCTGGGGGAAGCCGCTCAGAAATATCCCTCGCAAATTTCGGGAGGGATGAAACAGCGGGTAGCCATTGCTCGTGCGTTGGCCATCCGTCCAGAAGTGCTGATTTTGGATGAACCCTTCGGGGCCTTGGATGCCATTACCAAAGAGGAGCTTCAAGAGGAGCTGTTGCGCATTTGGGATGAACATCGCTGCACGGTTTTGATGATTACCCACGACATTGATGAGGCGCTGTTTTTGGCCGACCGCCTGGTGCTGATGACCAATGGCCCTGCAGCCACCATCGGGCAGATCGTGACCATCCCCTTCCCGCGCCCCCGGGATCGCGAGCGGATTCTTGAAGATCCGCAGTACTACCGCCTGCGCAACTCGGTTCTCAGCTATCTCTACGGCCATGAAGCCAACCCAGAGGCGGCTTACCGGTAAATCCAACCTGGAGCAGTTGACGGAGCGAGAGGGCGACAAGGCAACCCAAAACCCAAAAACCACACACCTTGGCCATCAGGTGCAGCCCCTGGTCAGGCGATCCGCAAACCTCTCTTGGAACTCGCACACAACGCCGTGCAACCGCTCGTCCAAAACGGCCAGCGTCTGGGATGCGATCTCGTCCGGCACGCCGCCGAAAAACGCCTCCGCAATGCCCCCGGCAATGCAGGCCATGGTGTCTGCGTCTCCACCAAGGGAGATGGCGTTGCGCACCGCGTCTTCAAAACCGTCTGCCTCTAGGAACGCGATGATCGACTGGGGCACCGAGCCCTGACAGGAGACATCGAAGCAGTAGTGCTCCCGGATATCGTCCAGCCGCTCGGATAGGCAGTATCCGAACTCTTGCTCGATGTACGTCTTGATGTCGGCCTTGGTGTACCCTGACCGGGCGAGAAACACGGCGGCTGCCGTAGCCTGAGCGCCGCGGATGCCCTCCGGGTGGTTGTGGGTTACCTCGGCACTGGCCCGCGCCTGGGCCAGCACTTCTTCCAGCGTGTTGCAGGCGATGCCAATGGGGCTAACCCGCATGGCGGCTCCGTTGCCCCAACTGTAGTACGGCTCACGGCAGCGATGCTCGGCCCAGTGGATGAAGCTGCTCCCGTACCCAGCCTCTGGGTAGGCGTGGAAGTACTCATGGTACCAATCGACGTAGCTACCGCCCCGCAGCAGCCGCTCGGCCACAGCGACCGTCAGAACCGTGTCATCGGTAAATTGGCTGGCCTCGACGAACAGCGGAAAGTTCTTCGTTTTGGTGCCCGAGTGCTCATGGACAGAGCCGATAACATCCCCGGCAATGGCTCCCAGCATCAGTACCCTCTCCTTTTTCTTTTCCCAGTTCTCAATCTCCCGGTTCTCAATCTCGCCGTTTCCGAAAAGGCTCGCCCGTCCATCCAATTCTGAATCCGCACCCCTAGGCAATCAAGCGGCGCACCGCCCGAAGCAGCTCCGCGGGGGGAGGAGAGTTGGGATCCCAGCGAATTTCCAACTCAGGTGAGTCTTTGAGCACTTGAGGAGGGCCGGGCGAGGTGTGCAGGATGGCCACACAGCGCAAATTGCCCCGGTCTCGACAAAACTCGTGCCAGAGAGGGATAGCCTCGGGATCCCGGCTGACCACCAGGTAGTGGGAGCAGGCTTCCAGGATCGGCTGCTTTTGCGGATCCACCTTGCCGCCCACATCCACAATCACCAAACTCTTTTGCCGGCGCAAAGCCAGAATGGCCTGGGCATGGAAGCTGAAAAATTCGGGGGTAAAAGAGCCCCGGTACTGGTGCTTGAGGATCTTCGCCTCTTCTGGTGGCAAGTCTAAAGTCCAATTGCCTTCCCCATCCCAATGGGCCCGTTGCAGATAAATATCGGGATGCTCCGGCAGCAGAGCTTCGAAGAGGGCGCGGGCAAGACGGCTTTTGCCACTGTCGGGGGGGCCCACCACCATCACCGCCGCTGCCAATTCTGAACCCGGCCTTCCCTGCACCCAGGGGATGACCTGGCCCACCCGCACTTCGGGGGTATGGCTGGAGACCACCACCGCGCCCAAGCGTGGGTCATAACAGGCCACCCAACGGGTGAAGTGGCACTCATGCACCAGCCAGCCATACAGCCAAATGGGGGCCCGCCCCGTCAGAACCACCCCCAGCTGGGCATTGATCCCGGCAGGCAGCTGAAGCTGAGCCAAATCCTCTGGAAAAACCAGGCGATCCGGTCGGGTCAGCTCAATTTCGATGACCTGAAAAGACAGTTCCGAAGAATGGGATCTTCGAGGGTCCAAGGACTCCGTCCCGCTGGCGCGAAAGGACTCCGTCCCGCTGGCGCGAGCGGCCAGACAGCCGGAAAGCAAATGCAGTGCCACAGCAGCCATGGGCAGATTTGACGAGACAGGTTGACTTCAGTATGGAAGAGATTGGAAGTGGAAGGTTCCAACTCATGTCAGAGTGGTCAGGCTCTCACTTGCGCCTTGCTCCAAGAAAACCCCTGGCCTGGAGTGCCATCAACTGGTTGACCTAAGAACCGAGGGAACTGTCGGATGAGCGGATTTGAGCTGCCTTTGACGGTGGAAGTGTTGCGTTGGTTAGCGGGCGGTCAGTTGGCCGAGCGCCTGGAGCGGGCCGTGCGCCTGTGGCTACTGCTCCACTGCCTCTATGGCGAAAACCGCTGGCCAGACCTGCCGGAAACCTTTGGCTACACCCACATCCGGGATCGCTTGCTCTCACCACGGCACCCCAAGCAGGATCTGGCACAAGGGATCCCTTCACCCTGTCCTGATGTTGACTGCATTTGCTGGAAACCCTTGAGGTTTTGGCTGAAGGATCCCAACCTATTGGCCGCCTTAAAAGCAGAAGTTCCGGATCTGGAAGCGCTGCTATCTGCTCAACCCTTTCACAAGACCCATCGCACACTGCGCAAAGAGCTGGATTACCTGGCTGCCCGGGGTTGGCTGCAACAAATTCAGGCCAACTCTAGGCGGAGAGACAATTTTCGCTGCCGTGCGCCGGGGGATCGTCCCCAACTGCCCGTATCTTCATCGGCTTTGACCTTATCGGGCCATCAACTGGAACAGATCTATCACATCCTCAGCGATGTGGCCTTTGTACATCCAGATGTGCAGGTTTTGCTGGATGAAATCTGGGAAAATCAAAGGACTCCGTCCCGCTGGCGCGATCAGCACTCGCAGCGGCGGCTTTTTGTCTGGTTTGAGTACATCCTCTCGGACGAACAGCAAGAACGGGTGGATGAATATCAAAGCCAGCTAGAAGCCCTTTGGGCCAACCCAGAAGCAGGGGTGATCGGTTTTGACTACGCCACCCGCCAACATGGGATCCGACACGTTCTCACTTACCCAGTCTGTTTGTTCTATGCTCGCCGCGCCAAGTATTTGGCAGCCTTTGGCCAGCTTCCCACCCCCGAAGGATCCCTGGGCTGGCACAATTTTCGGCTGGATCGGATCCAGTCTGAGCGCTTGGCGGTGATCCCCTGGGGCGATCCTTCTATCCCGGCAGAGCTGGCAATCCGCAAACGGCAAAAGAAGCTGCCCAGCCCGGAAGAAGTCCAAGCAGCATGGGAAGAAGCCTGGGGATCCGATTTTTACCTGCCCAAGGCATTGTTGATCCTTCGATTTTCCCCGGAGTTTGCCCGTCGCTATGTGGAAAGCACAGTGCGACATCCCACCTTCCAGCCCATTGCCTACGAGCGGATCCCGGCTTTGGTGCAGCAGGCAGTGGCGGATGTGCGGGAACGCCAACAGATTTTGAACATTCTCCGGCAAAGGCCGGCCAGCGACCGCTATTTTCGGGCCTGGGTACGGGTGGGAGATACCAATTTCACCATGCGCCTGCGGGATTGGCGGCCCAACGGCGAGGTGATCGCTCCCCCGGCCTACCGGGAACAGATGGCTCGGGAAGCCCAGGCAGAGCTGCAGTTTTATCGCCCCGACCTGAAGCTTTCTTGACCTTCCTGCCCATGACCACCCTCTACCTAACCGAGCCGGGGACTGTGGTTCACTGCCAAAACCAAGCCCTGCTCATTCGACAGCGTGGCCAAGAGCAGCTTTGCCGCCTTGCGGAGGTGGAGCTGGTGGTGGTGTTGCCCGGGATCCAATTGACCAGCGCAGCTTTGGCCCAACTGCTGGATCGAGGCATCGAAACCATTTTTTTGCGTGCGGATGGCGGTTTTCGCGGTCGCCTGCAGGGATCCTTCTCCACCAACTCTGAGATCCGTCTGGCCCAGTATCAGCGGGCCTACTCCCCCTGGGGGCTGAGGTGGGCCAAGGTGATTGTGCGCGGCAAGATTCGCAACCAACGGGCAATTCTACAACTGCACAACCGGGCTACCCGCGGCCAAATTGCCCCCTTACAGGAGGGTATTGATGTTATCGCCGCCTACCTGCAACAGTTGGATCGCTGATACATTTACGCTGAACACTGCTGAACATCACTGTTCAACTATGCAGCGAT
>NZ_JANSIH010000258.1:0-658 GCF_047462075.1 Synechococcus sp. R55.2 | reverse complement strand
CGCGAAAAGGACGGGATGCCCCACCGCCCTGTACTTGATGTTTATAGCGGCAGTGTATAAAACCCCGCTACTTTTTATGTTTATGGCACCAGTCAAGGACAAAACATCATGTCCCCGCCTTTCATCCCGACTCTCACCCTGGATAGTGGCTAGCCACTAGTCACTAGTCACTAGCCCCTTAATAGAGGGCGGGGCTTCCCAGCGGTGTAGCTAACGGGGTGCGGGGGCAATCAGTCCCGCGCCCTGCCCGCAGGGTGAGCACCGGGATACATGGATCCCCGCCATACCCCTGAGCAAAATCTGTAGTAAAACGTACCTGTGCTGGCGTACCCTACAAGCACCGGATTGATCCAGATGCCTCCCAGCAAGCCGCTCGCGTTAGCGGGACAGAGTCCTCGCTGTTGACGTGGCTGGAGATTGGCCGGCGCGTATACAACTACACTTTGCCGGAAATCTAAGGAGTGGGTAGAATCTTGCTCTTGGCCACTGGACAGGGGTTCCTTGCTGCAGGAGTCCATCCTGCCTGCCGATGCACCCTTCCCTTCTGATTACCGTCAGCAGAACCCCTTGCCAGACAGCGTCTGCCGGGAACGGCCCAAGGGTTTCAAAGCCCTGCAAGGCCAGCTGAGAAGGCTGCAACCCAGGGGGGCGAGAAAAC
>NZ_JANSIH010000257.1:0-659 GCF_047462075.1 Synechococcus sp. R55.2 | reverse complement strand
TGCCGGGCCCATTCTGCCTGTTGGGAGCGCAACTCTCGATTTTCCAATTTTTTGCGCTGCAGGATGCGCTTGAGTTTTTGCTGCTGCTGCTGGAGTTGAGCCCGCTCTGCTTCTGCGTGTTGCAGTTGGGTCCTTTGGCGTTCCAATTCTATTTTCAGGGTGGTGACCTGGGATTGAAGTTGGCGGAGCTTTTGGCGCAGCGCTTGCTCTGGCGTGGGTTTGGTCGACTCGGAGCTTGGAGAAGGGGAAGATGTTTGTAGGTTTTGCAGATGCTGTTGTAACTGTTGGGCTTGGGCCTGCAGGACTCGAGACCGTTGCTGCTCGCTGCGCAGTTGGGCTTGGGCGCGTTCACAGGTCTGGATTTCGGCTTTCACCCGCTGCTTGATGCGGTCAAGGATCTTTTGATGGCGGAGCTGGGTTTGCCGGATCTCCTGAGCCACCTGCCAAGGGCGAGGATCCCCCTTAGGTTGTCGTGGCTCGCCGCCGTGGTCGGCAGGATCAAAGGGAGATAGGGTCGCCACCAGCGATTCTCGAAAGTCGCTCCAGGAAGCCGATTGCAGACCCATCTGAACCACCTGCCAAACCCCATAGGCAGACCCAATTCCAGCCAGGATCCCAGGGATCCCGGCCAAGGATAAGGAAACCCTGGGCAGGGTTGG
>NZ_JANSIH010000256.1:0-4831 GCF_047462075.1 Synechococcus sp. R55.2 | reverse complement strand
GCAGAGCAGGCTCAGGGCTACTGAAAGCCCGCTCCGTACCGCTTAGCGGTCGGAGTCGGGTAGTTTACCCAAATTCCTGTTCGATGATCCGCCATCGGGCAGTGATCACGCCTGGCTCTAGGCTGAGGCGGCTGACGACAAGTTCTAGGGCCTGGTCGTCGCGGGCCTGGGTGACCAGCTCTGCTTCGACTTTGACCAGATCGGGCTTGTCCTCCAGGTCTTCGCTGTAGAGGGCACGCAGTTTGAGATGGGTGGGAGCTATGCCTTGCAAGAGCAAGGCGCGGATGTGGGCCTCTGCTTGGCTTTTGCAGATGAACGAACACTCATAGACCAGTTCCAGTTCTGTGCCTTTCAAAGGCTGCTGGTTGATGCGGTAGCCCAGCGGACGCAGCACAACGTTGGAGATCAACACAGCTGCGGCTCCAATGGCAGCTTGGGGAATGTACCCCGATCCGGCAAAGGCTCCCACCGCGGCTGCACACCAGATGGTGGCGGCAGTGTTCAGGCCACGGACGCTGGCTCCTTCCTTGAGAATCACGCCACCGGCCAAAAAGCCAATCCCCGATACCACTTGGGCCGCAATACGGGTCGGGCTGCTTTCATCAGGGGTGAGAACCGAGAGCATGACAAACAAAGCTGCACCCGTGGCCACCAAGGTGTTGGTGCGTAAGCCGGCCATACGCTGCCGCCACTGTCGCTCCAGGCCAATGAGGGATCCCAGGACAAAGGCAACGGCCAAACGCAAGGTGAAGTCAATCCAGGTCATGCTCCGGTTCTCGTGAAAGGATAAAGTTTAGCCATCCTCATCTGGGATCCCAAGGGCAGTGGCTTCCTGTTGCAAGGTTTGCCAGAGGGCTTCCAGTTGAGCAAAGGCGGATTCTGGGGCCAGCTTACCACCTGTTTCTAAAGCACAGGTTATGCCCACCCGATAGGCATACTGCTGCAGCCGTGACCGAAATTGAGCAGCAGCCAAGGGAGATAGAACTTTCAAGGTCATGGCACACCTCCTAAATGTTTGCTGTAACCCTTCGTTGGTCAAAGGACACCTCGTAAAAGTGCTCTGCGCCGCCGTCGCGATGGCCTTGTGGCGAGACTCTGAAAGGCTGATTTCTCAAGAAGGGCTGGATTAGCTGGATTATTCGTTCCTGGAACGCGCTTTGCCGGTGAGGTGCCCCCTGGATCTAGCGCCGGCGCAGCCCTAGAGCTACACTTCAACCCCGACTAGCCAAGCCACCAGGGTGAAATACACCCAGAGGCCGGTGAAGTCTTTAATGGTGGTGATAAAAGGATCCGCTCCCGGAGCGTGGTCAAAGCCCAGCTTTAACATCACCCAGGGCAAAATGGCGCCCAAGATAGCCCCCAAAGTGAGGACAATGGCCAGAGCCAAGCCCACCGCCAGACCCAATTGTGGGATCCCATTGGGTGCCCCCTGCCAGAAGTAGGCAATCACCCCAGCCGTGGCCCCCAGGATCACACCGATAATGCCACCAATGCTGGCTTCCCGCAGCAAATAGGGGAGAAACTGCCGCACGTTGATGTGGCCCCAAGCCAAGCCACGGGCAAAGATGGTCGTAGATTGGGTACCGACATTACCGCCCATATCCATGACCAAGGGGATGAAAATAGCCGCTGCCGTTACTGCTTGCAACACTTCCTCAAAGGTTTCGATCACTCCCCCCACCACCATGCCGCCAATCAAGGTGATGATTAAAAACGTGATGCGCAGGCGGACGGCATACCAACGGGAGCCTTTAACCAGGCGCTCGCTCCAAACCTTGTCTCGGCTGAGCAAGTTGCCCACCCCTGCTTGGGCCAGAGCGGCGTCGGTGGCTTCTTCTTCCACCAAGTTGATGACATCTTCAAAGGTGATATCTCCCACCAAGCGCCCTTCCGTATCCACCACCGGAATGGCCGGCAAGCCCGAATCCTTGAGCAAACGAGCTGCCTGGAGATCCCGGTCGGTAACCCGAGCAAAAGTATCCGATCCCTCAATCAGCTCCCGAATGGGCAAATCCGGATCTGCTTTCACGAGGCGCACGGTGCGAACCAAACCTTTGTAGAACCGCTGATCGTCCACCACAAAAATCACATCCAGCTCATCGTCTCCCAGTTGAGAGTCCCGCACGCTGGCCAGAGCAGCCCCGACGGTGATGGTATCCCGTACCGACAAGTAGCGCAGGTTCATCAGCCGACCGGCACTGCGCTCTGGATAACCCAGCAAGATATTCACTGCTTCCCGAGCTTCTGGGCTGAGGTTGGCAATGAGGCGCTTGGTTACTTTGGCCGGCAACTCCTCAAACAGACGCACCCGCTCATCCGGAGGTAAGGCTTCTACCAGCCGGATCACTTCTGGGCTTTCCATGCTGCGAATGAGATCGGCCTGCTCTTCGGGCCGCAGATACTCAAACACTGCAATGGCTTTGTCTTTTTCCAGCAAGCGGAAAGCCAAAACCCGCTGCCGAGGTGAAATCTCCATCAACTGCTGCACCAGCTCGGCAATGGGAGCGCGGTTGGCCTCTCGCTTGGCGGCTTCCAAGGAAGCAGGGGTTAGGAGATCGCGAAGAATGTTTTGCCGCATGATAAACCTCCGAACGTTGGGGTCAGCCGGGATGAAGAGAACCAGGAGGTCAACAGCCAACCGGTGCTCCGAGGCTCACAGGGAAGCCCTGAAACCCTTGGATGGCCGCGCAGCAAGCCGTAGGTCTAGCGCCAGGCCTCCAAGCCCAGCTTGGATCGCAAGCGCCCAAGCCGATAAAAGGGACTCCAAGGGATCCCCAGGCCTGCGGAAACCCCAAAACCCACAACGGGAAAGTCAAGGGGAATCCCCTCGGAATTACTCCTGATCTCCCCTTTTCTGAACAGGGCTGCACAAACCCATTGCTCAGGTAAGGCTCTGCTCAGCTCATCTGTTCGTCGCCGACTGAGAGAGCCACCCAAGTCAAAAGCTAGCCGGGAAAACTCTCCCACCCCTTCGCGTTGGCGAAACGGGATCCTCTCAAGCGACGACAGAAGCTGTCAGCGGGGAAAAGGAAGACACCAGTAAGAGCCCAATCTTCAAGAACGTGCTCCTCGAAGACCATCCACTGGTGGCTGGCGCTACGACTACCGGAAGCGTCCATGCTGTTGAACGTTTTCCTCCAAAAAGGTTAACCGAAACAACCCGGACAGCCAGAAGAGGATCTCTTCAGCCCCCTTTAGGCTAGTTGCAGGAGTGGGATCCCGTCAACCCTTTTTCTCCAGCTCATCCGGTGAACAATCGGCGGAGCAGCTTGAGGGTAAGATCGGAGTGAGCAGCAATAGCCCCCTCGTGGTTCCTCTCGTCTCGACATTGCCCTCAGCCTGACTCAGCAGAGTCCACACCCCGGTGGCTTGCGACCTTGAGCAACCCACACCCTTCGCCACCTCTGTTTTTTCAGTAGCCTTGCCCCAATGAGCTGCGCGGAGTGGGTCAGCTCTTCCCATCTTCTACAGGCGCCGATGTCCTTGAGCTTATGGCCTCCCTTCCCCTCATTGCCGTGATCTTGGGCACACGGCCCGAAGCCATTAAGCTGGCCCCGGTGATTCAAGCCCTGCGTGCCAGTCCCCATCTGCGCACCGAGCTGATCTTGACCGGACAACATCGGGAAATGGTGGATCAGGTGATGCGGCTATTCGGTCTGCAAGCGGATCGGGATCTGGCGATCATGCGCCCCCGCCAAAGCTTGACAGACATTACCGAAGCCACCTTGCGGGGCCTGGAACTCTACTTTCAAGAGCAACATCCTCAACTGGTTTTGGTGCAGGGAGATACCACCACCGCCTTTGCGGCTGCCTTGGCAGCTTTCTACCACCGCATCCCGGTCGGGCATGTGGAAGCCGGACTGCGCACCGATGATCTCTACAATCCTTTCCCCGAAGAGGCCAATCGCCGCCTGATCTCTCAGTTGGCCAGCCTGCACTTTGCCCCTACCCCCCAAGCCGTTGACAACCTGAAGCGAAGCCACGTGGTGGGATCCATCCATTGCACCGGCAACACTGTCATCGACGCCCTACTGCAGGTGGCCTCCCAAGGGATCCCCTGCCCCATTCCCGGCCTGGACTGGCAGCGCTACCGTGTCCTGCTGGTTACCTTGCACCGACGCGAAAATTGGGGGGATCCCTTAACTGCCATCGGCAAGGCTCTGCTGCAGATTTTGGCCGAGTTTCCCGATACTGCCCTTCTCTTGCCCCTCCATCCCAACCCCTTGGTGCGGGATCCCCTGCAAGCCCTGTTGGGATCCCATGAGCGGGCTTTTCTCACTGAGCCTCTGGACTATCCCCTCTGGGTGAGCGCCATGCAGCGCTGTACCCTCATCCTCAGCGACTCCGGCGGCATTCAAGAAGAGGCCCCTGCCCTGGGCAAACCGGTGCTGGTGCTGAGGCAGACCACCGAACGTCCTGAAGCGATTGCCGCCGGCACCGCCCGCTTGGTGGGCACCCATCCCGAAGGGATCCTGAAGGCAGCCCGAGAATTGCTCACAGACCCGCAAGCTTATGCCCGCATGGCCCAAGCCCAAAACCCCTTTGGCGATGGCACCGCCGCCCGGCAGATTTGCCACATCATCGAGCGGTGGTTTAATCCGCAAAGCCGCTCTGAAAGACTACGCAACACTGGTCGCTTTAGCGGGACGGAGTCCCTACGAAGCTGAACTTTGCCCAGCATGGAGAGGAGAGAGCAAAGAGAAGAGATTTCTTCCTCTCACTCCTCCCTTCTCACTCCTCGCCCCTCGGTACTCAAAAGCCTGGTTGTGAAGGACTGCACGGCCAAGTTCTGTCAGTTCGAGACCCAGTCCGTGCCCCCCGACCACACCCT
>NZ_JANSIH010000255.1:0-667 GCF_047462075.1 Synechococcus sp. R55.2 | reverse complement strand
GGATATGAGGGAATCGGTGATCTACCAAGAGTGGCGGGCAGAAGCTCTGCGAGAGGGGCTGGAAGAAGGGCGCAAAGAAGGACGCAGAGAAGGACTACAACTGGGCCTGCAACAAGGGCTACAACAAGGATTGCAACAGGGATTGCAACACGGGGAAGCAACGCTGGTTTTGCGGCTGCTCAGGCGGAAGTTGGGATCCCTTGACCCGGCCCTTGAGAATAAGATTTGGGCTTTGTCAACGTCACAACTGGAGGCGCTGGGGGAAGCTCTGTTGGACTTCAACAGCTTGGAGGATTTAACTGCCTGGCTGGCCCGTCAGCTAGAAACCGCAGGAGCCCCGCTCTCTGCCCACAGGGCAAGGGTCGGGAGGAATGTGAGTAAAATGCAATAAGGCTATGACCCAAGTCCTGACCGTTTCCTGCAAGCTCAAGGTGTCCCAGTCGCAAGCCGCCAAATTGGACGAGACATTGGATGCTTTCGGCCAAGCCTTGAACTGGGTCAACCAAAACACACCCGAGAAAGTCGTCAACCCACTGAAACTCCAATCCCTGTGCTACTACGAAATCCGTGCCCGTTTCGGCTTGTCCAGTAATTTGGCAAGGACTACGTCCCGCTAACGCGACAAACAGATATGCAGACGGGTAGCGTCTGCTCGCAAGGTGGCACA
>NZ_JANSIH010000254.1:0-668 GCF_047462075.1 Synechococcus sp. R55.2 | reverse complement strand
GCCCAAGCGGGGATCCCTGTATTGAGCTTGCTGTCGGTGAGAGAGTTTCCAAATCGGTTGGGCAGTCAGGGATCCCTTTCGCTCCGTGTTGCCGGAATCCTGCTGCAACTCGGAGTAGCTGCATAAATCGGAAAAATCCGTAGTGCCAGCTCTTAGTTATCATAGATGCACGATTTCAACATCACCCCATTTTCTGCGCAAATATTCAGCAACCAGCCTACGATGACAGTGCTCAGGTGTAGCTTCACTACAAAGCAGACATCCTCCATCGAGAATACTTTTATCCACTTGATCTTCAATGCGACGCTCGGCCATCAGCGACAAAAACTGTCTCTCGTAGTTAGACCATTCACCACTGGCTTTGTAAGCATCGAGAATCTCTTGAGTTGGTGCAAGTTCCGGCAAATGAACATATCCAAGCTTGCAGATCTCGTGAAGAAAAAACTCTAGATCCCTCTTTTTCGTGAATCCCGCCAGTTGCGAGGTGTTATTAAGTCGAGTATCAACAACTCGAACCAGACCAGGCTGTTTTAAGCGATTAAAAAATTGCTCTGCACTTTTCTTCGTAAACCCTATCGTAAATATCTTCATGGCCTCGCGCTCCGCTCATCATTTTTTGACATTTTCTCATCTCGATAGGCGACACGCCTGCCTTGAATGAGATAGGC
>NZ_JANSIH010000253.1:0-24506 GCF_047462075.1 Synechococcus sp. R55.2 | reverse complement strand
CCAGTCTCAGCGCAGCGGACTGGCACCCTATGGCAGGGTAACCCCCTGCGTCACTTTGTGGCTACGCAACGCTGCCGCGGCCCAGCTTTATCCCAGTCGCCAGCAAGAAAAACTCTTGCACCACTGGGGGCGGATGTGCTGAGCCCTCTACAGCGCGGCGGTGGCAGATCGCAAAACCAGCTACCAAAAGCTGGGCAGGTCTGTCAGCTACTTCGACACCGCTGACGGGAATAAGCAACTGAGCTCGCTGAAGCGTCAGAAGCGGCTAGCCGCGGTTCAGGCTATCGCGAAAGTCCGCCGGCCAGTTGAAGGCTCGCTTCTGCAGAAAGCTGCCAGCTCCCAAAGGTTCTAAAGGCCGGCAAACCCATCCAGCTGGCTCGGAGGAGAGATGGGCGTGTCAGGACAGGGATCCCACCGGCGCGAGATATTTTCCGTCTATGAGAAAGATGCCATTGGCAAACTGCACACTGTAGGTGCCCAACAGCCGTCGCTGCAGGATCACCCCTTGCTCGTGCAAGCGGATCAAATGGGCCGGGCGCAACATCGGCATTGGGTCAGCCGTTTTTAGGTAAGGAGGCATCTCCACCACTTGAACCGTTGCCCCCACCGGCAGTAAACCTTGGGCTTCAGACATAATGGGAGTCCATCCTGCAGCCGTTTCTAGCTTAGGTGACATACTCCTGCACTCATGCTGATGCAAAGCGCTCCGCGCCGCTAAAGCGAAAGAGTGCGAGCTTCAAGGACTCCGTCCCGCTGACGCGAACAGTGACTCCTGTTAAGGACATTTCCTGAGCTTTAAGAACGGGATGCCCCACCGCTCTCTGCTTATCATAGCGCAGGAATCTCCGCCTCTCATCCCGACTCCCATGCTGATACATAGAGGGCGGGACTTCTCGGCGGTCTAGCTAACCCGAGCAGGATGGCAGCCCCAGGGCGGATCCCAGAGGAGCCGAACAGATTGGATCCCTGAGCAGTTATTGTAAGATTTTTATCTAAATACCAGAATTAGTCAGATAAAAAAGTAACATCTTGCCAAGGCAAGTTGGTTTCTCCAAACAAAGAAGAAGCAGCCAGCCTTTCAGGGTACTGCCAACTGATCGCCAATTTGCTATCATACCATGACCTCTCGCTACCCATTTTTTGTGTCCTTGGATACAGAAACCTCATTTGCTGAGGCAATTTAGGGGTTTTCTTGCCGTGGAGCTGTGGGCACAGGGCTTGGTAAGCTCACCTGTGGCCTATTTGCCAGCCGGATCTTTGCCGAAACTCTGTAGGAGTGTTAAGAATAGTTACGTTAGTTTACTATCTTCTCAGTTTCATATTTGTCCTTCTTCAGCGCTGCGAAACGACCATGCTAGATCCCATTCCCCCCCCAGCCCTTGAGGAATATCTCTTGCAAACGGGCATCATCGACCGTTCTCAACTGAGCCTGGCCAAGAAGCTGCAACATCGCCAGCAAGGGCCGTTGCTGATGATTCTTTTGGAGTTGAGTTTCATCGATCTGGAGCAGCTCAGCCGCCTTTTGGATTTGGGCCGCACCTACCCTTTTGACCATGCTGCAAACGCTGGATAGTCTTCAGCCCGACTGGCAACAAGCTCTGGCTCGGTGGTCTACTGCGGAGCAGGGATCCCTACTGCTGAAAAGCTGTGGGGGAAAGGATCCGGCGGAGCTGCGCAGTGTTTTGCAACAGGTCTGTGCTCCTGTCCAGCCTGTTACGTTGCTAACAGAAGACTTGGAGGTGGTGGCCGGCCCACTGACGCTGCAAAGCTGGGATCCTCAAGCGACGGGCCATTTTGCCCACCTTTATCTGGAGCGTTCCGCCTCTAGCTCACACATGAGTCGTTTGGCGGCTATTGTTGCTCGGTTGCGTGCCCCCGATGGATGTCCCTGGGATCGGGCCCAAACTCCGGAGTCTCTGACCCCCTACATTCTCGAAGAAGCGTATGAGACGGTAGCTGCCATTCGAGCCGGGGATCCGGCGGCGATTGCCGAAGAGCTGGGGGATTTGTTGTTGCAGGTGGTGTTGCAGTCTCAGATCTTTGCCGAGCAGAACCACTTTGATCTGGAAGCTGTGGCTGCGCGAATTGCCGATAAGCTCATCCGCCGTCACCCCCATGTGTTTGGGGATGCTGTGATGGCAGATCTTCCGGAGTTGCACCGCTCTTGGGAACAGATCAAGCAAAGGGAGCGACCGGATCAAAGCCTTGGCCAAAAACTGCTGCACTATGCCCAAAGTTTGCCTCCCCTAATGGCTGCCCTGAAAATTTCCTGCAAAGTGGTGGGGGCAGGGTTTGAGTGGCCAACGGTGGAGGGGATCTGGGCCAAGATCCGCGAGGAAGAAGCCGAGCTGCGTCGAGAATTGGAGAGGGATCCCCCCGATCCAACTCGGCAGGAAGCCGAACTGGGGGATCTGCTTTTTGCCCTGGTCAACTTGGGCCGTTGGTATGGTTTGGATGCTGCCCAAGCTCTGGCCCAAACCAACCTGCGCTTTGCTCGCCGTTTTTTGCGCATGGAAGAGCTGGCTCAGGAACCAGCGGGATCCCTGCCCGGCGGTGGCAAAAGCTCCCTTCTGAAAGGGCGCAGTCTCCAGGAGCTGGAAGTCCTCTGGCAACAGGCCAAGCAAGAATATCTCTAGTTTGGATATGGGGTTGAGCTGGCGCTGGCTTTGAGGGGGTATCCGCCCACACAGTCTTGGGGCAAGTTCTCTTTGTAGGGTAGGAGCTGTTCTGAGCACCTGTCTCTACGTCGGCTATGTCTCCAGTTTCTTCCTTTGAGCAAGCTGGGATCCCTTGTCTGGATTTGACCCCCTTTCGGGAGGGCACGGATCCGCTAGGGGTTGCAAAGGCTTTTGGGGCAGCCTTGGAGGAGGTGGGGTTTGTGGTGATCACAGGGCATGGGATCCCGGAGGCCATCATACAAACAGCCTACGAGAGAGCGAGGGCTTTCTTCGACCTGCCGCTGGAACAAAAAATGGAGGTGGTGACTCCGGATCGCGTCAAAAACCAGGGATACCTGCCGATTGGCATCGAAAGTGTAGCCGCTACCCGTGGGGCAGAGGTTCCCTACGATCTCTGTGAGGCGCTGGTGTTCAATGACCTGTTTCGGGAAGATCCACAACGGCCCCAAGCAGGGGTGGATCCGGATTCGGGCAACCTTTGGCCCACCCATCCAGCAGGACTGCGGGCTGCTCTTCTGGCTTATGATGCGGCTCTGCTTCAGCTCACCCAAACCTTGATGCGCATGGGCGCGTTGGCTTTGGATCTGCCGGAAACCTATTTTCTGCCTTTTATGGAGGGGAAAGGGGGAGTGCTGCGGGCTGTGCATTATCCTGAACAGGAGGTGGAGCCCATCCCGGGACAGCTACGCTATGGGGCTCACTCCGACTACGGTGGCTTCACGATTCTGCGACAGGATGGGGCGCTGGGAGGGCTGCAGGTGTACTCCAAAGCAGGAGAGTGGATTGATGTGCAGGCTGTTCCCAACGCCTTTGTCATCAACGTTGGCGATCTGCTATCCCGTTGGACCAATGACCGTTGGCGCTCCACGTTGCACCGCGTGGTCAATCCACCCCGATCGGCTTTCGGTTCCAGTCGCCGCCTGTCTTTGGTTTACTTTACAGCTCCTCGGGACGATGCTTGGATCGAATGCCTGCCCACATGCCAGAATGCAGCAAATCCCCCTCGCTATGCTCCTGTACAGGCTGGGGAGTACATCCGCTCTAAGCTGGAGGTTTCGATGATTGGGAAGGCAGGGCAAAGCTCTCGGAGATCTCAAACTCGGGATCCCTGAAGTCTAGAGATCTCGGGCAGACGATGCAACCGCTTCTTGGCTTTGATCTGGGAGCAGTTTGGGTTGCCTGATCTCGGTGCTCCTTTGCCTGTGATAAAACTCCTTGCCCGTCATTTGGCCAACCTGTGCAAATTCAGATCCGCCATCTCATCGAATATCGCTACAGTCGTCCAGTCCAACTGGAGCCCCATACGGTGCGATTGCGACCGCGCTGCGACGGGATCCAGACTCTCCTGGCTTTTGAGTTGCAGGTGGATCCGCAGCCGGTGGGCCAATCGGCGCTGGTGGAGCTGGAGGGCAACGCGGCAGTTCGGCTTTGGTTTGAGGATCCCACCGAGCATTTGCGCATTCAAACTCGGGCCACGGTGCTCACCCTGCGGGAGAATCCCTTCGACTATCTCCTCTGCGATTGGGCCACCCATCTCCCCATCGACTATCCCAGCACGCTGGCAGCTCAACTACAGCCTTATCTGACAGCTCAGGCGGATCCCGGCATCCAGGCCTTGGCCTGGGAGCTATGGGATCACGTGCAGGGGGAAACGACGGCTTTTCTGCCGACGCTGAACCAGCGCATCTATTCAGAATGCCGCCACATCTTGCGGGAAAAGGGGGATCCCTGGCCTGCTGGCTTGACTTGGCATCGCAAAACCGGAGCCTGCCGCGATCTGGCCCTGTTGTTCATGGAGGTCTGCCGCAGCGTGGGCTTGGCCGCTCGCTTTGTCAGTGGCTACCAAGTCAGCCCCTCACGGCCTTCAGGGGAGAGCAGGGGTGGAGAACCCCCAGAGCCTGTGCGCCGTCATCTGCACGCTTGGGCGGAGGTGTACTTGCCGGGGGCCGGTTGGCGGGGCTTTGATCCCACCCAGGGGTTGGCCGTGGCCGATGGTCATGTGGCTTTGGCGGCCAGCGCTTACCCCAGAGATGCCGCTCCCATTTACGGCCATTGGCTGGGCAAGGGCGTTCACAGCAGTATGAGCTACACCATCCACATCCAGGCGGGATCTTCTGCGCAAAGCCAAGCCCAGCTTGCTGCAGACAGCCTGAGCACTCCACCAAAAGTTTGGGGCTGAAGCCGTAGAGCTTCAACTTGGCCGGATCCCAAAGCGAAAATTTGAGATAGCATAGCCTAGCCAAGATCTAGAGAATCTGCCGAGGGATCCCGTTGACCCAGTCTATTGATGTCCCCACCAGCGTTGATACGTTTTTGCAGGAGTTGGCCGCCATTCAGCAAGTTGGGCCGAAGCGAGTGGCCATCCTGGGCAGTCGTCATGTGCCCATTACCCACCAGTATTTGATCGAGACCCTCAGCTATGCTTTGGCCCTCACGGGCAATCAGATCCTCACATCCGGGGCTATTGGCACCAACTTGGCCGTCATTCGGGGGGCGATGCGGGCGGACATGAAGTCCTTGACGGTGATCTTGCCCCAGAGTTTGGAGCGACAGCCGGCAGAGTCGCGGGCTAGCCTGGAGCAGGTGCTGCATCTGGTGGAACATCCCGAAAACGACCATCTTCCCCTGGCGGAGGCCAGCCGCCTGTGCAACCTGGAGATCATCGGCAAGTGCCAGCAGTTGATCTGCTTTGTTTTCCACGACAGCGTCACGCTGCTGGATGCCTGCAAGCATGCTGAGGAACAACACAAGTTGGTCACTCTCTTCTATTTCGACTGATTTGCCCTTCTACTTTCTTCCTCGGTATTGAGCTTGCGGCAGGGGGAAGTGTTCTTGCAGCCAAGCTTCGGCTTCTGCCGGGGTGGTGAGTTCGCCGTTCAGGGTGAGGCAACGCAGTTGCTCCAAAATGGCTTGGAAGGGGCGACCTGGCTTGTAACCCAGACGACGCAGATCGTGGCCGTTGAGCAGCGGCTTCACCCAGTACCACTCCTGCAAATAGCGCCAGATCAGCCGCCGGGCCGGCTTGGGGGCGATCCCGGCCACCAAAATCACTGCTGGGATCCGCAGCCCCTGCAGCAGTTGCACCACCTGGGCCGGAGAGAGGGTGCCGGGGTCCAATTGGGCCAACAGGGTTTGGTAATAGGAGGAATGGCTGAGGCGTTCGATGCCTGCTTGGGTAAGGTGGAGTTGGCTGGCCACCTGGGGGGCTTGGGGCAGCGTGAGGAGGAGAGCCTCTAGGCGCAGTTGCCAGATCTCCTGGGATCCCAGCTCAGGATAGCGGCGGCGAAAGTGATAGGCCCAGCGGCCCACCCGTTGCAACCGCTGACACAGGGAGGGATCCCACTCCAGGTCGGGGTGAATACAGCGCAAAGCTCCCCATTCTGCCAGCCGCTCAAAGGCTTGGGGCCAATCGCGGGATCCGAGAATGTAGGCCAGCTCCTGCTTGAGGCGATCCCCGCCGACGGCATCGTGCAGACCACTGGCCACGGCAGCGCGGATCCATTTTTCTGTGGTCGAGTCCAGGGCGAAGCCCAAGCGCACCGCAAAGCGCACCGCCCGATAAATGCGGGTGGGATCCTCGATGAAGCTGTTGGGGTGTAATGCCCGGATGATCCCCTGTTGCAGATCCGCTTGTCCGCCGAAAAAATCCAGCACCTGTCCTCGCTGGGGGCCGTTGAGGCGCAAGGCCAAGGCGTTGATGGAAAAATCCCGCCGATAGAGGTCTTGCTGAATGGATCCCATGGCCACTTCGGGGGGAGAGGCCGGGTAGGGATAAAACTCCGTGCGGGCGCTGGCGATATCCACACAAAAGCCTCCTGGCCAGATCAAGGCCGCCGTTTGGAATTTGCCGTGGATCTCCAGCCGCGCTTCCGGGAAGCGTTGTTTGAGCGCTTGTCCCAAAATCAAGCCCCAGCCCGGGGGATCGATCCCATCCGGGGCTGAAGAGTAGGGCCCATCCACCACCAAGTCCAGATCCAGCCGCTCCAGGTTGGGTGAGGGCTGCCGTCCCCACCGGTGCAGGAGCAGATCCCGCACCGTTCCCCCTACCAGATACAACCTCAGGCCCTTTTCATCGGCGAGGCGGGCGGCCTGCTCCAGCAACTGTCGATGCCGCTCCGACAGGGCCGCGAAGGTGAGATCCAAAGGGCAGGAAAGGGTGGGCAAAGCCAACTGCGGTGAGAGGGCCGGCAACTCGTGTAGGTGCCGCAACACATCGGTGCGAGTTACAATGCCCACCAACTGTCCATCCTGGAGAACCGGCAGGCGGCCAATATCCCACTGCACCATCAACCGCTGAATCTCCGCCAAGGGGGTGTCGGGGGAGAGGGTTTTCACGTCGGTGGTCATGTAGCCCTTGACGGGGGCATGGCCAAACCCGTGATGCAGGGCGATATCGATATCCCGCCGCGAGATCACCCCCACCAGGCGACCTTGAGCGTCCACCACCACCAGGCCGGAATGGCCGTAGCGCAGCAGCACCCGCTGGGCCTCGTCGATGGTGATCTCCGGTCGGATGGTGCGCACCGGAGCCGACATCAAATCTCTGGCCGTCACCGGGGGCGGGATCCGCTCTTGGACAGCCTGCCTGAGGGTTGCCATGACTTGGGCCGGATCGGGCAAAGGCTGCTCTGGGGCGGCTTTTAGCGTGGCTGCTGCGGCACAGTCGTGTCCACCGCCGCCGTAGAGGGCCATCACTTTGCCCAACTGGGCAAACTCCTGCCGCGCCCGCCCGATCAGGCTGAGCCGCTCCCCCTGCCGCGCCACCAAGAGCAGCACATCCACTCCCGTCAGATCCATCAGCCGCATCACCAGGCCGGCCAAGCCGGGCACAAACTCCGGCAGCTCCAGCAGCCATTCTCCCAGGCGATACTCCCCCACCTGCTGCACCTGCATCTGGGCCAACCCCTGGCTGAGCAGCTCGCGCATCTCTGGGGTGAGGCCATCCCCCAAAAAGCGCCGCAACAAGACCAGGTTTACCCCCTGCTGCAACAGCCAGCTCAGGGCGGCGGCATCCCGGGCGGTGGTCTCCGGGAAGGTCAGGGATCCCGTATCCATGTGAATGCCCAAAGCCAGCGCCAGCCGCTCAAAAGGGCTGAGAGGGATCCCAGCAGCCTGCAGCCGCTCCACCAGCAAGGTACAGGTGGCCCCCACGGCCTCGATATGACCGTTGACCTGCTGCTGCGGCCAAAAGCCATCCGGTGGGGTTTCCGGATCCCGGATGTGATGGTCAAAAATCTCAATCTGGGCGCCAGGGACACTCAACCAAGCGGCAGCTTTGCCCAGGCGATCCGGATCGTGACAATCCACCACAATCCAGCGCTGCACCTGTCCCGGATCCACAGAGCGCAGCTCGATGAGGGGAAATTCATCTCGGTACAAGGCCAAAAACTCCTGCACCCCCGGCAGGGATCCACCAGTCAAGGCGATGCGGGCACCCGGATACAGGCGGGCCGCTCCCACCGCCGCCCCCAGGGTGTCGAAATCCGCCGATTGATGGCACAGGATCAGATCCATTGCGGCAAGAGTTGTCGTTTTCCCCCCTTCCATCCTGGCCTAAGCCGGGATCCCTCTTGTTGGAATTGGACGAGGAGAAACGAACGGCTGCCCGACTTCGAGGGGCAAGTGGAAACCTTGAAGTTTCGGGATGAGTGTCGAGTTTTGATCAAAAAATGGGGTCTTTAACCCCGTCCTACGGCTATGCAGAAGCAGGCCAGTAGCGTGGGGAGTTATGTCCACAAGGAGCTTTTACAGCGTCGTCAGCTCCTTTTCTTTTTCTGCCAGCAGCTCATCGATCTTTTTGATATAGCGGTCGGTCAGCTTCTGGATGTCATCCTGCAAGCTTTTGGACTCATCTTCAGACAGCTCGCCATTTTTCTCTCGCTTGCGCACCGAGTCGATGCCATCCCGCCGGATGTTGCGGATCGAGACTCGCCCCTCTTCGGCCAGCTTGGCCACCTGTTTGCTCAGCTCTTTGCGCCGCTCTTCTGTCAGGGGGGGAATGGTGAGCCGCACCACCTTGCCGTCGTTGCTGGGGGTTAGACCTAGGTCAGAGGCAACAATGGCCCGCTCAATGGCCGCCAGGGTCGAGGGATCAAAGGGCTGGATCAAGAGAGTGCTGGAGTCTGGCGTGGTGAGGCTGGCCAGGGCCTTCAGGGGAGTGGGCACGCCGTAGTACTCCACCTGAATCCGATCCAGCAGGCTGGAATTGGCCCGCCCGGTGCGCACCGTATTAAAGGAGCGCTGTGTGGCTTGCACAGCTTTGTTCATCAACTCCTCAATCTCAGCTAGCTCCACGGGGTTTTCCTCGCTTTCAAAATCAGTTTCCAGATATCAGGCTCTGGCAGCAAACCTGGCACCTCTACGGTGAGCCTGACCTCAATTTTACTGCCTTGTTGGGATCCAGATGGGATCCCGTTCCTCAGAGCTGCACCTGCAGTCGGCGAATTTCTCGCCAGATGCCCCCCAGTGGGATGGTACGAGCTCAAAGCTTCCCCTAAACTGCTCTGCAGTTTACTGCACAACACAGGCACAACAAAGTTTTATGCTCTCTCGCCAAATTGGTTCTTCAACGGCCCTAACCTGGCTGATCGGCAGCTTGAGTCTCCTGGGTTTTGGAGCGGCTGCGGCAGCCTTAGAGCTGCAGATTGTGTCCCCCAATGCTTATAAAGTGCCCTACCTGGGAATTGATGGCGTCTTTACCCTGGATACGTCCCTGGAACAATCGGCCAACGATCCGCGCAATCCAAAGCGGGTGAAGTTTGAGAAGATGGAGTTCTTCTCCTTCTACGCCGACCTGGAAGGGAAAAAGCCCCTGGCGGAAAATTGTCGCTACGCCTATCGGGGGGCTGCGCCGGATCCCTTCTACTACCCTGAGCGCTCCTTAAGTTCCATCTGGGATTTGTTTCAGTTGCAGCCTGGAGCAGACGCCAGTTGCGAGACCTTCACCTATGTGATTCTGCGGGCGCCCCACGGGGATCCGGTGCACATGCACCTGCGCTACGGAGGCCGCAACAGCAGCTTCCAGGAACTTCTGAACATCAGCACTCTGCCGGAGGATCCTGCCAACTTCAACCCCTGGTGGAGCACCTACTGCGCGGAGGGGGTAACCGGCTGCGATTGATGGGCTGGGCGGCTCACAACTCCTGCCGGGCTTCCAGGGCACGGGCCAGGGTGACCTCGTCGGCGTATTCCAGCTCGGATCCCATGGGCAGGCCGAAGGCCAGGCGGGTCATGCGCAAGGTGGGGGCAACTGGCTTCAGGTAATCCTTGACCACGTGCATGGTTACTTCCCCCTCTACGCTGGGGCTGATGGCAAAGATCAGCTCCTGCGGTTTTTCCCGTGCCACCCGAGCCACCAGCTCGCGGATGTGCAGTTGGTCGGCCCCGATCCCGTTCATGGGGGAGATGAGGCCGCCCAAAACGTGGTAGAGCCCCTTGAACTCGCGGGTGCGCTCCATCGCAATCAAGTCTTTGACGTCGGCCACCACGCACCACAGCAAGGGATCCCGCTGTGGCGAACGGCAAATCTCACAGGGATCCTCCGCTGACCAGTTGAAGCAGATGGAACAGTGCCGAACCGTCTGCTTGGCTTCCAGCAGGGCTTTGGCCAGGGCCTCGATCTCGCCGGCAGGCCGGTTGATCAAGTGGAGAGCTAGGCGCTGAGCGGTTTTGGAGCCAATGCCGGGCAGCCGTTGCAGCTCTTCGATGAGGCGAGCCAAGGGGCGAGTGTACATAGAGAGTTAAGGAGGCGGGGCTCAACCCAGTCCCAACCCCGGCAGACTGATGTTTCCGGTCAGCTCTTCCATGCGTTTGCGCATCGTCTCGGCAGATTGGGTGTAGGCGTTCACCATTGCTGTCAGGAGCAAGTCTTCTACCACATCCACCGACTCCTGGAGCACTTGGGGATCCAGAGAGACTTTGAGAGGTTCTTGGTTGCCGTTTACCGTCACTTTCACCAGCCCATTGCCGGCTTCGCCAACGATCTCCATCTCTTCCAGCTCTTTTTGCAGCCTTTGGGCGCCATCGCGCACCTCTTGGGCTTTCTTGAGCGCTTCTTGGATTTTGCCGAAGGGGCCAAAGCCTCGAGTCATGGGATCCTCTCTTGGGTTATCCAGATACTGCTGTTCTACTCTACCCGTTTCCCCATCGCCGGTGAAAGCACTCGCAAGTCTGGGCAGAGGTGCTTGCACCGCTAACGCGACCGGTCTTCCTTAGGTTGCCCTTAACTCTGGCGGATTATCCTCTCAAGAGAAGCCAAAGATCGACTCAAAAGCCCATCTGCTCATCGGTGTTCGCCGTCTGGAGGTGCTATGGCTCAATTGTTGCAGGATCCCCGCTCTCAAGTGGCCCAGCCCAATTCAACTTGGGTAGAGCCTTCTCCCTGGCGTTGGCGGCGCTGGATCCCGGAGCGCTGGTATGTGCATTTGGGCCTGGTACTGGCCTGCTTGGTTCTGGGATTTCCGGTGTTGTATGCCCTGATCGTGAGCACCCAGAACAATGCCGAGGTGTTCCGCTATCAATTGACCTTTGGCTCCTCTTTTGCCTTCAACTGGCATCAGGTGATGGTGGCGCGGCACTTGGGCCACTACATGGTCAACAGCACCATCGTGGCGGTGGCAATCACGGTGGGCAAGACGGTTTTGTCGCTGCTGGCCGGGCTGGCCTTTGTGTACTTCCGCTTTCCGGGCAAAGGGCTGGCCTTCGGCTTTGTGCTGATCACGCTGATGATGCCCACCGAAATCTTGATTATTGCCCTGCTGCGATTGGTCACCAACTTGGGCTGGGGATCCACCTACTACGCTTTAATCGTGCCCTTTCTGGCCAGCGCCACGGCCACGTTTTTGTTTCGCCAGCATTTTTCCAACATTCCCCGCGAGCTGGCGGAGGCGGCCCAACTGGACGGGGCCAACCCGCTGCAATTTCTCACCCAGGTGCTGATCCCCTTGAGCTGGAACGCCATCGGGGCGCAGGCGGTGATTCACTTCGTTTACGCTTGGAATATGTACCTGTGGCCCCGCTTGATCGTGCAAGGCCGAGAGCGACAAGTGGTGCAGGTGGGGCTGCAATCCCTGCTCAATCTGGATAGCTCGGCCTCCTATGGCCCCATGATGCTGGGAGCGATCATCGCCAGTATCCCGCCGCTGCTGGTGTTCATTGTCCTGCAAAAGCCCTTCATGAGCGGGTTAGCCCTCAATCGCGACAAGTAAGCCCTTAGGTTCCCTTTCATGCCCAGAGATCTACGCCGTTTTATTGCTCTGCTGGAATCCCGTGGTCAGCTCCGCCGCATTTCGGCAGAAGTGGATCCGGATCTGGAAATTGCCGAGATTGCCGATCGCCTCTTGGCCTGCGGGGGGCCGGCGCTGCTGTTTGAGCGGGTGAAGGGATCCTCAATGCCGCTGCTCATCAACACCCTGGGCACGGTGGAGCGCATTTGCTGGGCTTTGGGAATGGAGCAGCCTCAGGATCTGGAGGAACTGGGGAAAAAGCTGGCCCTGCTTTACCAGCCGCGGCCACCGCGGAGCTTTGCCCAGGCGGTGGAGTTGGGACAAGCTCTGTTTAGCGTACTCAAAGCTAAACCCAGCCGGGATCTGCTTCCTCCCTGTCAGCAGGTGGTGCTGCGGGGAGAGGAAGTCGATCTCACCCAGTTGCCCCTGTTGCGGGTCTATCCCGGCGATGCCGGACGGGTGCTGACCTTGGGCCTGATGGTAACCAAAGACCCGGAAAACGGGATCCCCAACGTGGGGGTGTACCGCCTGCAGTTGCAAAGCCGCACCACCATGACGGTGCAATGGCTGTCGGTGCGGGGGGCGACTCGGCATCTGCGCAAGGCGGCAGCCCTGGGCCAAAAGCTGGAGGTGGCAGTGGCGGTGGGGGTGGATCCGGTGGTGATTCTGGCGGCGGCCACACCCCTGCCGGTGGATCTGTCGGAGTGGCTGTTTGCCGGTCTCTATGCCGGAGAAGGGTTGCACCTGGCCCAGTGCAAAACGGTGGATCTGCAGGTGCCGGCTCATGCTGAGATCGTTCTGGAAGGCAGCATCACCCCTGGGGAAGTGGCCCCCGACGGGCCTGCCGGGGATCACATCGGCTACTACGGCCCCCGCAACGAGCAGGCTCCTCTGATTCGCTTCCACTGCTTGACCCACCGCCGGGATCCCATCTATCTCACCACCTTCAGCGGCAAGCCCCCCAAAGAAAACGACATGATGGCGCTGGCCCTGAACCGCATCTACACCCCCATCCTCAGGCAGCAGGTGCCGGAGATTGTAGATTTCTTTTTGCCGATGGAGGCGCTGGGCTACAAAGCAGCCATCCTCTCCATCGACAAGGCCTACCCTGGCCAGGCGCGGCGGGCGGCTTTGGCTTTTTGGAGCGCCCTGCCCCAATTTAGCTACACCAAGTTTGTGATCGTGGTGGACAAGGATATCAATGTGCGGGATCCACGGCAGGTGCTCTGGTGCCTGTGCTCGCGGGTGGATCCGCAGCGGGATGTGTTTATTCTGGCGGACAACCCCTTTGACACCTTGGACTTTGCCACCGAAAAACGGGGTCTGGGGGGCAAGATGGGCATTGATGCCACCACCAAAATTCCCCCAGAAACCGATGCTCCCTGGCGGGAGCCCCTTGCTCCAGATCCGGAGGTGGCCCGCTTGGTGGATCGCCGCTGGGCAGAATATGGCCTGGCGGATCTCGATGGGCAGCCGGCGGATCCCCGCCTGTTTGGATACGATCTCTAAGCCCGCAGGGCCTCAATGGGATCCAGTTGCGCCGCTTTGCGGGCCGGGAAAATGCCGAAGACCAGCCCAATCCCAGTGGAAAGGGAGAACGCCACTCCCACTGCCACCCCATCGACTTGGGTGGCCAAGGGGGTGAACACCTGCACCGCCACCAGCAGGCCACTGCTGAGGAGGATCCCGAGCACCCCCCCGGTCACGGCAATGAAAATCGCTTCGGCGGCAAACTGCTGCAAAATCTGCCGGCTATCCGCCCCAATCGCCTTGCGCAGCCCGATCTCATGGGTGCGTTCCGCAACCGAGATAAGCATCACATTCATGATCCCCACCCCTCCCACCAGCAGGGAGAGGGCCGCCGTGCCCGTCAGCAGCACCCGCAACAGGCTCAAAATCCTGGCCGACCCATCCAGGAGCACTTTCTGGTTGCGGATGATGAAGTCATCTTCTCCCACCAATTGGTGCCGCTGGCGCAGCAGGTTGCGGATTTGGAACTCGGCAGCAGGCAGATCGGCTTCAGAGCGGGCCGAGACGAAAATCGCCGTCAGCTCTGTGCCGTAGGGGGAACGCCGCCCGACCAACCGATTGGCCACCACGTCCACCGGCAGAAACACTCCGGCATCGCTGTTGCCAAACACCGTCGGCTTCGAGCGCAAAGTGCCGATCACCTCGAAGGGCAAGTTGTTCAGCAGGACGGTCTCCCCAATGGCAGCGGCAGGGTCCAGGCCGAACAACTGGCTGGCGGCATCGCTGCCCAGCACCACCACCGGGCGCTGTTCCTCGATATCCGAGGGCAAGAGGAAGCGGCCTGCCTCGATCTCTAAGTTCAAGACCGACAAGTACTCCGGCCAAGTGCCGGTGGCCTCGTAGCGGCGATCCACTCCACCTCGCACAGCGCGCACATTGGTGCCCAGGCTGGGGACAGCTGATGACACGGCAGGCACTTCCGCCGCAATAGCCCGTACATCCTCCAAGGTGAGGGGGCGGATGTTGCCGGCATCAGCTAGGCCCAAGTTGGCCGAAAAGACGATCAGCAAGTTGGTGCCCAGAGAGCGAAATTGATCCACTGCCATCTCTTGGGCAGCATAGCCAAATCCGGCAATGGCCACCACCGCCGCATTGCCGATGAGGATCCCGAGCATGCTCAGCCCGGTGCGCAGGCGATGTCGTCGCACCATTTGCCAGGCCATTTTGGCCGCCGTTGCCAGGCTCATGGCTGTTGCTCCGCTCTTTTAATCAAAGTCTCTAGGTTCACCCCAGGAGGCAGGGCAGTAAAGACCCGATCCCCTGCCTGCAGACCAGAGAGGATTTGGGTAACTCCACCCTGAGTGATGCCCGTTTCCACGCGGCGATAGACAGGTTGCCGGCTTTGGGGATCCAGCAGGAGCACGCCTTCCTGGCTTTCCTCCCGGAGGATAGCCACTGAGGGCACCGTCAGAGCCTGAGGCTGGGGATCCCCAATGAAATCCACCGAAACAGTCATGCCGGTGCGCAAAAAGTCGGCCCCAGGCTCCGGTTCAACGAAGACCCGAAAGACGGTTACCTCTCGCACCACCACCGTAGCGGGTGCAATCCGCTTCACCCGCCCCTGCACCAGGCGGTCGGGGTAGGCCAGGGAGCGGATCTCCACCGGCTGACCCACCCGCACCTGGGCAATCTGGGCTTCTGGCACTTCTGCCCGCACCTCAATTCCCTGAGCCAGCGCCAAAATGGAACTGGAAGAAGCTGCGGTGGCATCGGAAGCTGCTGTTGTGGGAGCTACAAAGGATCCCACCTCGGCAAAGCGCTGCACCACCACACCGGAAAAGGGGGCGCGGACTTCGGTGTCAGCCAACCGGGATTGCCGTTGGGCCAGCTCGGCTTGTGCCTGGGCAATTTGGGCTTGAATTTGCTGTAGGGTTTCCGGGCGGCTCCCCAGTTGCAATCGCTCCAACTCCTGTTGAGCAGCTCGCAAATCCGCTTGCGCTTGTTCCAGGCGGGCCGAGCGTTGATCCAGCTCGCTGCGGGCTACCACCCCCGCCTGCACCAGGGCCTGGATGCGCTCTAACTCCCTCTGAGCCAAGTCCACCTGCGACCGGGCAGCATCCACCCTGGCCTGGGCCGCCGCGATCACCTGGGGGCGCTCTCCGGCCTGTTGCTCCGCTAGACGGGCTTGCAGCTCTTGAATGCGGGCTTGGGCTTGGCGAATGCCACTGGCGAGATCGCCGTAGTCCATCCGGGCCAATAACTGCCCTGCCACCACTTCATCTCCCTGATCCACCAACAGTTCCGCCAGGCGACCCGACTCGCGAGGGCTGACATTCACCTGGCGGAGCGGCTGCACCTGGCCGCTCACCCGCAGGCGTTGGGTCAGATCCACCACTTGAACCGGTACCGTCAATCTTTCCAGCCGTTCTGCCCTCTGCTGCTGCAGCTGACGCTGGATCAGGAGACCGCTGCCCCCTAGGCCGGCCAACAGCAAGCCCAAGAGCATCCAGCCGAAGGGAAATCTCTGGCGGCGGGGTTTGCTTTGCGGCAGAGGCTGCTCTGCAAGCTTGGGAGTAGACAGGGATCCCGTCTTGGGCTCATCGGTGTGCAGGATCACAAAAGTTTCCCGTTTGTAACAAAAGCTTTATCTTTGTCTAGCCTATTGGAAAAATGGGGGAAGCGTAAACACGGTTTCCCGCCTCTTGAGCTCTATGTCGGCCAGCTCTGTACAAAAAACAGCGACGATTGTTACCATGGTTAACTGCCGGTAGCGCGGGAAGGCCATGAACGTTCGCATCAACGCTGAGGAGATCATCCGCTCCATTGAAGCTGCCCAGATGAAGCCGGATCTGCCGGAGATTCGGGTTGGCGATCAGGTACGGGTGGGAGTTCGCATTCAAGAGGGGGGCAAGGAGCGGGTACAAGCCTTTGAGGGCACGGTCATTGCCATGCGCCACTCCGGTATCAACCGCACCATTACGGTGCGCAAGGTTTTCCAGGGAATCGGCGTGGAGCGGGTTTTCCTCATTCACTCCCCGCGCATCGAGTCGATTCAGGTGCTGCGGCGGGGTAAAGTGCGTCGGGCCAAGCTGTTCTATTTGCGGGATCGGGTGGGCAAAGCCACTCGCATCAAGGCCAAGACAGAGAGTGCGGATAGTTGAGGAACAGCTCCTCTGAAAATTAGGTGTACCTGCTACACTGGGTAAGCGGGTGTAACCTTTGGCCAATGCGTCCTTAGTTCAGTTGGTAGAACGTCGGTCTCCAAAACCGGATGTCGGGGGTTCGAGTCCTCCAGGGCGCGCTAACCATCAGACCCCCTTCTGTGGCGATGGCTTAAGGTGGAAACACCCCATCTGAGGTGGTTTTGGCGGCCATGAAGTCTGTCTCCAATGTCCTCTCGGCTCTGTTGCTAGGGCTGCTGCTTTGGTTGGGGATCCCTATCTGGCCTGGATCGGGTGTGGTGGCAACGGCAGCGAGCAACAGGGTAGATCACGAGATCGATCGACTGTTTGAGGAGGCCTTTGCGGCTACTCAGAGGGGAGATTTTGCCCGGGCGGAAACCCTGTGGACTCAACTGTTGCAGATCCAGCCGGACAACCCGGCCCTGTGGAGCAACCGGGGCAACGCCCGTGTCAGCTTGCACCAACTGCAGGCAGCTCTGGAGGATTATGCTGAGGCCATTCGTTTGGCCCCTGAGGCACCGGATCCCTATCTCAACCGAGGGGCTGCTTTGGAGGGGTTGGGGCGGTGGCAGGAGGCGATTGCAGACTACGAACGAGTGTTGCAGTTGGATCCCAACGATGCGGCGGCCTACAACAACCGTGGCAATGCGGAAGCAGGGCTGGGCCAATGGCAACAGGCCTTGGCTGACTACCGCCGCGCTACAGAACTGGCTCCCGACTACGCCTTCGCTCAGGCCAACTATGCTTTGAGCCTCTACCAGGTGGGCGAAACAGAAGCTGCTCTGCGCTTGATGCGGGCTCTGGTGCGCAAGTACCCGAAGTTTCCAGATATGCGGGCTGCTCTCAGCGCCATCCTTTGGGTGCAGGGTCGGCAAGGAGAGGCTGAAAGTCACTGGGTGGCTGTGCAAGGACTGGATCCCCGCTACGCCGACCTGGAATGGGTGAAAACCGTCCGCCGTTGGCCACCGGCAATGGTGGCAGCTCTGGAGCGTTTCCTTTCTCTCAAGTAGTGAGGCTTACGATTGCGGCGGAGGCACTCTGGGTCTTGACTCTGCGCATTGACGAAACAGTTGCTGGGGATCCCCGCAGCCAGAGTCTCAGGTTACATCCTGTCTGGGGGGATGGAGATTGCTAGATTGGGATCAAGCCGAGGGCGGATTCCAGCAGCAGGCTTAACCCAGAGCCAAGAGAGCGCAGAGGGATCCCAAAGGCTTTCAGCGAGCTGTGAAAAAAACTGTGTAAGGGATTGCTTCCTGCGACACCTTTTCGCCTTCTTCTTCGTCTGTTTCAGTCCTATCGCGGCGCGTGGTATCAACGTGAGTGCAATGGCTTGTTTCTCTCGCTCTTCTTCCTTCTTCCCTGATGGGAGAGGGAGGCTGCGAAATCACTGGAGCTGGGCAGGGCTGTTGCTCATGGTTCTGCAGCTTGGGCAACCCGCCGTGGCTCAGACGGAAACCCGAGTTTGGAGCGGAACCGGCCAAATTTTGAGCGGCCAGGGGCAGGGGGCGACGGTGCAATTGATCTTGGAAACGGGTGGCGGGCGTATCTGGAGCCAATCGGGGCCGGCTTTGGATGCACCCTTTTCCGGCGGCCATATTTCGGTAACCAGCGGTGATGGCACCTGGCAAATTCAATCGCAAGGGGATCAGTTGTTGGTCACCTTTTACCGCGGCGAGCAGATCATCCGCTGGCAACTGCGGCCCATGGGCGAGATCCCCAGCTCTTCTCCTTCTGCGCCATCCAGCTCCCTGAGCAGTGACTCCGCCCAGCCCGTAGCGCTGCCCGTCCAAGAGCTGGTGATTCCAGTACTGAAGAATTTGCCCGGCAACCCCTGAGGGATCCCTGCCCCGCCGGTTCTCGACCCATGAAACCTGGTGCGTTGGCCGCTGGGGCTATCAAACCTGTGGCCACTGGAATGGGCTGGGATGATTTTGGGGGCGGTGGGCCTGGGGATCCTATCCCATCGGCAGTTAGCCCGCCTGTTGTTTAGCTGAGCAGCGGGACACAGGGCAGGGGCAGTTGAGCCGCTGCCGCCGCATCCAGCAACCACAGCAGCCGTCCTCTGGGGTTTACGCGCTGGCAGGGTAGGTGGGCCTCGGTGGTCAGCGCCTCTTTCACGATGGGGGCTTTGTTCGCTCCGGTTACCAGGAACACCACCTGGGCTGCTTGGTTCAGAACAGGATAGGTCAAGGTTAGACGCGGCTCCTGCCCTTTTTGCCCCACTGTCACCCAGCGGTGCTGCACCTGCAGAGCGGCGGTGTCGGCAAACAAGGAAGCTGTGTGGCCATCTTCCCCCACTCCCAGCCATACCAGGTCGAGAGAAGGGCACTCTGTACCGAAAATCTGCCGCAGGGTCGCCTCGTATTCGGCAGCATCGCGAAGGGGATCCCCTGCTTGGGTGGGCATAGGGAAAACTTGAGCTGCCGGGATCCCGATCTGCTGCAGCAGGGTTTCCCGCACCATACGGTAGTTGCTTTCAGGGTGATCCGGGGGAACATAGCGCTCATCCCCCCAGAACAGCCAGGTTTGTTGCCAAGGGATCCCTGGGGTTTGGGCCAGGGCAGCATACAGCTTCTTGGGGGTGCTTCCCCCGGCCAAGACCACCGTAAAGCGTCCCCGCTCGCGAATGGCAGCGGCTGACCGAGCTTGCCAAATCTCGATGGCCCGTTGGATTAAGACGGGGCCCTCCGGAAAGATCTCCAACTGGAATCCCTGCATACACCGAAGCCCTACTGCCGACCTATGCTGGGTCAGCCGACCTGCACCAACACTTTACCGAAGGGATCCCCTAAGCGGGGCAAACACTAGGAAGCCACCGCCAGCTCTTTGGCTTCTGCCCGAATTTGCTCGTAGAGGGCGCGCAGCTTCAGGCCCACGATGATCTGAATCAGACCAGAGCCATTGCGGGATCCCGGGTATTCCGGGTGCTTGCGCAACAGTTCCGTCAGCTCGCCATAGTAGCGGGTGGACAGGTTGCTCAGGTGGTTCTCGATGTAGATGACCTCTTCCAGCTTGTCGAAGGTGCCGTCGATCTCCAGAATCGAGACTGGGTGATCGAAGTAGGTGGAAGGGCCATAGTGGAGGCGGATCCCTGGATAGGAACAAGTCAGCTTTTTGCCGCAGGGGATCCAATCAATGGTGGAGCCTTCGTCAAAGAGATAAACATGGTCGAAGTACTTCACCCCTTCCCGCTGGATCAGCCGCACCCGCAGTACTTTGTGCTCTGGATCCAGCTCCGGCAACAACTGGGTAGGCAAAACCTCAATGACGGCATCGGCGTACTGCTTCTGCACATCGACATAGGCTTCAAAGTCCGGGCGGCGAGCCTCGATTGAGCGCAACACATCTTCGTAGGTGTGGCCCCGCTCCGCCATGTCCCGCTTCACTTTCCAAGCAATCTTGATCTCTGGGGCCAGATCCAAGTACACCTTGAAGTCCAGCAGCTGGCGCACCCGCTCGTCATACATGGGATGCAGCCCCTCCAGGACGATGATGCGGTTGGGCTCCACCAGCTCCGGTGGGTCAATCAGCCCCGTCTCGTGGTTGTAGATGGGCTTCATCACACTTTGGCCGTTCTTAAGCGCCTTGGCCTGCTCGTACATCAGGTCGAAGTTGTTGGCGCGGGGATCCAGCGCCGTGATGCCCTTCTCTTTGCGCTGGTAGCGATCCAAGGAGTGATAGTCATCCAGACAGATGGTGGTAATCAGATCCCGGCCAAATAGATCCCCCAGCCGGCGTAAAAAGGTGGACTTGCCACAGCCAGAATCTCCGGCGACACCAATCATCACAACACGATCAGGACTGCTTGCCATGGGAACTCCTTGGGGACGGGCAGGGCAAAACTGAGAAAAAGGCTCTAGAAAGTTACCAACTGTTACGGTCTTGCATGATACCAAATAAAGCCGTTACATCACAAGCCGCTGGCAGGCCAGAGCTGTGGGCACCACAAGCAACAATTTAACAAAAAATCCATATTTTTGGCCGATGAGCTTGGCCGGGATTATTTTTCCGGGGTTGCCGCTCTCAGGACGGCCTGGGGGGCTGGCGAAGGTCGTCTGCTTCTCCTCTGACAAGTTCCATTTGAGCAGCCGGGCTGCTGTGGTGTTTGCTATTTTGCTATATGTAAACTCATTTCCTCCCAGTGCCAGGAGCAGATCGCAGGTATGGTTGCCAGCGCAGAAAAGCGAGAGGTTGTCGTCAATCTGTATCGTCCCAACGCACCGTTGATCGGCCACTGCGTGGAGACCTACTCCATTGTCGGTGAAGGAGCACCCGGACTGACTAAGCACATTGTGCTCAGCTTGCCGGATCCCAACTACCGCTACCTAGAAGGGCAAAGCGTTGGCATTATCCCTCCTGGCGAAGATGCCAAGGGCAAGCCCCACAAGCCCCGCCTCTACTCGATTGCTTCCACCCGCTTTGGCGATGATGGCGAGGGGCGCACTGTCTCTTTGAGCGTGAAGCGGGCTGAATATGTCGATAGAGAGACAGGCCAGCCGGGGGTGGGGGTCTGCTCCGGCTTCCTCACCGATTTGAAGGCGGGCGATGAGGTGATGATTACGGGGCCATCGGGGAAAACCTTCCTACTGCCCGAAGATGAGAATGCCAACCTGATTTTGATCGCCACCGGCACCGGCATTGCTCCTTTTCGCGCCTTCATCAAGCACCTGTTTGAGGAGGATCCCAACTATCAGGGCAAGATCTGGCTGTTCTTTGGGGTGCCCACCACTTCCACCTTGCTCTACCACGGGGATCTGGAGGCCTGGAAAGCCCAGTACGGGGATCGCTTCCGCGTCGATTACGCCATCAGCCGCGAGCAACAAACCCCCGATGGCAAGAAAATGTACGTGCAAAACCGCATGGCCGAGTACGGTGCCGAGCTGTGGGACATGCTCCAGAAGCCTAACACCTACACCTACATCTGCGGCCTCAAGGGGATGGAGGACGGGATCAACAACGTCATGGGGCCTTTGGCCGAACAAGCCGGTCAGGATTGGAGCAAGTTCCAGAAGGAACTGAAGAAAGCAGACAGGTGGCACGAAGAAACCTACTGATCTCTGCTTGTGATCCCTGCTTGTCGGTTTGTCAGCGCCAATAGGGATCCCGTTCCTTGCTTGAGAGCACTGGCGTGGGGAGTATGTCAAAATGCTTCTATCTCCCAGCGTGAGCGCTTTTTTCCCAGGAGCATCGAACCGTGGACGCGCGCTACAATCCCCAGGCCATCGAGAGCAAGTGGCAAGCCCACTGGCGTGAAATCGGGCTGGATCGCACCCCAGAGCTGAAGGACGGGAGCCGCAAATTCTATGCTCTGTCCATGTTCCCCTATCCCAGCGGCAACCTGCACATGGGGCATGTGCGCAATTACACCATCACCGATGTAATTGCCCGCTACAAACGAATGCAGGGATACGCGGTGTTGCACCCGATGGGCTGGGATGCCTTTGGCCTGCCGGCGGAGAATGCCGCCATCGACCGGGGGATCCCACCGGCCAAGTGGACCTACCAAAACATTGCCCAGATGCGGGATCAGTTGCAGCGGTTGGGCCTGTCCTACGACTGGGAGCGGGAGATTACCAGTTGTACGCCGGACTACTACAAGTGGACGCAGTGGATCTTCCTGCAATTTTTGCAGGCGGGCTTGGCCTACCAGAAAGAGGCGGCGGTGAACTGGGATCCGGTGGATCAGACGGTGTTGGCCAACGAGCAGGTGGATGCGGAGGGGCGTTCCTGGAGATCCGGCGCCCTGGTGGAAAAGCGCATGCTCAAGCAGTGGTTTTTCAAAATCACCGCCTATGCCGACCAACTGCTGGCGGATCTGGAAAAGCTCTCCGGCTGGCCGGAGCGGGTGCGCACCATGCAGGAGAACTGGATTGGCCAATCGGTAGGGGCCAAGGTGATTTTCAAAACCGAGGCAGGGGACGAGCTGGCAGTGTTCACCACCCGGCCCGATACCCTCTGGGGGGCCACCTTCATGGTGATGTCGCCGGAGCACCCCTTGGTGGACAAGCTCACCACTGCCGAGCAACTGCAGGCCGTCAGAGCCTATCAAGCCCAGGCCGCTGCCCGCAGCGAGATCGAGCGCAGCGCCGAAGACCGGGAAAAAACGGGGGTTTGGACGGGATCCTACGCCATCAACCCCGTTAACCAAGAGCGGATCCCCATCTGGATTGCCGACTATGTGCTGATGGGCTACGGGACGGGGGCCATCATGGCCGTGCCCGCCCACGACCAGCGGGATTTCGAGTTTGCCCGCAAGTTCGGCCTGCCCATCAAGCGGGTGGTGCAGCCGCCGGAGGGTTCTCCGGCCTCAGCGGATCGCGCCAGCGGGACGGAGTCCTCAGAACTGCAGGCTGCCTGGACGGGGGAAGGGGTGATGATCAACTCTGGCCCCCTAGACGGGATCCCGGTGGGCAAAGGCCCAGGGCAAAGCGTGGAAAGAGCCATCGCCTGGCTGGAAGCCCAGGGGCTGGGGGAAAAGCAGATCAACTACCGCCTGCGGGATTGGCTGATCTCGCGGCAGCGCTACTGGGGTTGTCCCATCCCGGTGATCCATTGTCCCCACTGTGGCATTGTGCCGGTGCCGGAGAAGGATCTGCCGGTGCTCTTGCCGGAGGATGTGGAGCTGACGGGGCGAGGGGGATCCCCGTTGGCCCAGTTGGAGGACTGGGTGAAGGTGAAGTGCCCCACCTGTGGCGCGGAGGCTCGCCGGGAAACCGATACCATGGACACCTTCATCTGCTCGTCGTGGTACTTCCTGCGCTTCAGCGATGCCCGCAACGACCGAGAGATCTTCCGCAAAGACCGGGTGAACGCCTGGCTGCCGGTGGATCAGTACGTGGGCGGCATCGAGCACGCCATCCTGCACCTGCTCTATTCCCGCTTTTTTACCAAGGTGTTGCGGGATCGGGGGCTGCTGGATTTTGACGAGCCGTTCCTGCGTCTGCTCACCCAGGGGATGGTGCAAGGGCGCACTTACTACAACCCCAACAAGTCCGGCAAGGATCGCTGGATCCCGGCAGCTCTGGTGCAGGATCCCAACGATCCGCGGGATCCGGAAACGGGCGAGCCCCTGCAAGTTATCTACGCTACCATGTCCAAGTCCAAGGGCAACGGCGTGGATCCTGAGGAGGTGCTGGCCCACTACGGGGCAGATACGGCCCGCATGTTTATCTTGTTCAAGGCCCCGCCGGAGAAGGATCTGGAGTGGGACGATGCCGATGTGGAGGGGCAATTTCGCTTTCTCAACCGCGTCTGGCGGCAGGTGTACGAGTTTGTCGTTCGCGGTAGCGGGACGGAGTCCTTGCAGAGCGGGGCCCCAGAGCTGTTGCCGGCCAAGGTCGAGGTGGGATCCCTGACCAAGGCGGAAAAAGATCTGCGCCGGGCCATCCATACCGCCATCAAGGAAGTCAGCGAAGATCTGGAAAACGATTATCAATTCAACACCGCCATTGCCGAGCTGATGAAGCTGAGCAATGCTCTGGGGGAGGCCGGGATCCCGGATTCGCCGGTCTATGCAGAGGGGATCCGCACGCTGGTGTTGCTGATGGCGCCTTTTGCCCCCCATATTGCGGAGGAGCTGTGGCAGGCGCTGGGGGGCGCAGACTCGGTGCATCGGCAGTCTTGGCCCAGCTATGACCCGGCAGCGCTGGTGGCCGACACGGTGACCATTGTGATTCAGGTGAACGGCAAATTGCGCGGCTCGTTTGAGGCCCCTGCCGAGGTAACGCCGGAGGAGCAGGAACAGTTGGCCCTTCGGTCAGAAGCAGCGCAGAAATACCTGGAGGGGGCAACACCCAAAAAAGTGGTGGTGGTGCCGAAAAAGCTGGTTAACTTTGTCCTCTAACGGCGGGCCTGGCCAAAATGTTCCGCACTGCTGACACGAACGGGATCGGGGCTTTCACCAAATTTTCGGGCTGGAGGCCCGCACCATAGCCGCAGGCTTGGTGTCGGGA
>NZ_JANSIH010000252.1:0-669 GCF_047462075.1 Synechococcus sp. R55.2 | reverse complement strand
CCGCGGGCATCCTCTAGTGCGTAGCGTCGCGCGGGCTCGGAGATGTGTTTCAGAGCCAGCCTCTTGGCCGCGGGGGCCATCAGCCAGGCGCAAGCGGATCAATCCAGCCGCGACCTGCGCCAGGCGGAGGCGGCTTTGGCGGCGCAACAGGAGCAGATCCGCGCTCAGGAGGCCGCGATCTTGCGGGCAGAGCGGGAGGTGCAGCGAGCCCAGGCCGAGGCGGAGCGGCAACAGGTGCAACTGCAGTTTTTCCAGGTTACAGCTCCCTTTGCCGGCATTGTGGGGGATGTTTTGGTGCGGCAAGGGGACTACGTGACGCCTCAGACGGTTTTGACCACCTTGACCCAAACCCAGGCGCTGGAGCTCAACCTCAACATCCCGTTGCAGCGGGCCCCCCAGCTGCGCATTGGCACGCCGGTGCAGATCCTGGATAGCCGCGGCGAGGTGATCGGCAGCAGCCAAATCTCTTTCATTGCTCCCGAAGCCAACGCCGCCACGCAATCGGTGCTGGCCAAGGCTCTTCTGGAGAACCCTGCCGGCCAGTTGCGCTCGGCCTAGTTTGTGCGGACTCGGGTCATCTGGGAGGAGCGGCCGGCCTTGCTGGTGCCGGTGACGGCGGTGGCCCGCTTGGGGGCGCAAACCTTTGTCTACAAGGTGCAGACAACGGAG
>NZ_JANSIH010000251.1:0-4852 GCF_047462075.1 Synechococcus sp. R55.2 | reverse complement strand
GCTACCTCTCCACCCCCGAGTATCTCAGCATCCTAGCCCATTTGCTGGGCTACCCAACGGTCTCGCAACTGATGGGAACGGGGCTGCTTCATCGGGAGGAGAATCTGAGCCAACAGTTTGATCCTGAGCTGATGATGCGCCACCTGTTCTACCCCCTAGCCTGGGCAGATGAAAATGCTCTGATGGTGATGGTGAATGACCCCCTGGACTGGGAGGTGGATGAGATCCTCTACGCTTGGCGGCCAGGCTTGCGTATTGAAAAAGTTCTGGGCACCGAGCAGGATATCACGCAGCTTCTCAGCCAGGATCAAGGACCTAAGCTGAGCCAAGAAGCTGTGTACAAGCTCATGGCCCGCCTGCCAGAAGAATCGGCCTCGCGGGTGTTTACCCCCTCTCAGATTGCGGTGGGCTACGGCCTGCTGCTGCTGTTGCTCTGGGGATTGGCCACTGCTCCCTGGGCGACTCTAACCATTTTGGTGCTGCTGATCAATCTTTTTTACGTCGCTTCGATCCTGTTCAAACTGCTGCTCAGCCTAGTGGGATCCGCCGATCGCTTCCACCAGATTACCGATGAAGAAGTGGCCGCTTTGGATGATCGCGACTTGCCTATCTATACCATCCTGGTGCCGGTCTACAAAGAACCGGAAGTGATGCCAATTTTGATCAAGTCTCTCTCTAAGCTGGATTACCCCCACGAGCGGTTGGATGTGCTTATTCTGTTGGAGGAAAACGACCGAGACACCATTGAGGCAGCTCGAGCTGCCAAGCCCCCCCGCTACGTGCGCCTGCTGCTGGTACCGGATAGCAAGCCCAAGACCAAACCCAAAGCCTGCAACTACGGCCTGGCCTTTGCCCGTGGCGAATATCTCACCATCTACGACGCTGAAGATATTCCTGACCCAGATCAACTCAAAAAAGCAGTCATCGCCTTCCAGAAAGGGGATCCCAGCTTGGTTTGCGTCCAGGCTGCCCTCAACTACTTCAACCGCAACGAGAACTTCCTCACCCGCATGTTCACCCTGGAGTATTCCTATTGGTTTGATTACCTTCTGCCGGGTTTGGAAACTCTCAGAATGCCCATCCCCCTGGGCGGCACCAGCAACCACTTTCGCACTGACCGCCTGCGGGAGCTGCAGGGATGGGATCCCTTTAACGTCACCGAAGACGCAGATCTAGGCATCCGCGCCAGCCAGCACGGCTATACGGTGGGGGTGATCAACTCCACCACTTATGAAGAGGCCAACTGCGCTGTTAAAAACTGGATCCGGCAGCGCTCCCGCTGGATCAAGGGCTACATGCAAACTTGGCTGGTGCACAACCGCAACCCCCTGCGCTCGTTGCGCAAGCTGGGCCTGAAGAACTGGCTGTCTTACCAGTTTTTTATTGGCGGCAGCTTCTTTACCTTTCTCACCAGCCCCATCATGTGGCTGCTGTTTATTTACTGGCTGCTCACCCGCGCCCATTGGCTGCAAAACCTATTTCCCAGTTGGCTGGTTTATCTGGGCTTGTTTAACCTCCTGGTGGGCAACGCCATTGGGATTTACCTCAACTTGGTGGCCGTTTTCCGGCGAGGGTACTACGATCTGGCCTTCTATGCCCTGCTCAACCCCATCTACTGGCAACTGCACTCTATGGCAGCTTACATGGCTCTGTGGCAGCTCTTTACCAAGCCCTTCTACTGGGAAAAGACCATCCACGGGCTGAGCAAGTTTACCCATGCCAAAGTCCAGGAAGCTGCTCATAAAGCAGCCTAGGCTACTGAATCGGTTTCCCAAGCAGTGGCGACGAAGTGAGGCCAGCCAGCACCCCTCAGAAGCTGTAGTCCGAATCTACGATCACAGCACAACCACTGGGGTGGAGACAGCTAGCCATGATCACCTTGACAGAAAAGTTGCCCTCGTAGGGCGCCTGCACGATGGGGAAATCGTCCAACAGTTCGTCTGCAGCCACCACCTGACCGCTGGCATCGTAAAGCACCAGATCCACATCGAAGCAATCCTGGTCGCACTGCGCCCAGATGTTTTCACCTCGGTAGAAATAGCCTGTAACTACGGTCGATTGTCCATTAAGAAGCCACAAACTACGGCTCTGAGCCCAGGCGGCAGCGCCCCCGATAACTGTGGCCGCTCCTATTAAGCTTGCCACCAACCAGCCCCGCACCGAAGCCATAAGACTGCCCTCCTACTGAAAAACGGAGATAGATTTTCTACAGGGATCCACCTCAACGCCCACACTCTAGCACCCAG
The DNA here is from genome assembly GCF_047462075.1 of Synechococcus sp. R55.2. Taxonomy (NCBI): domain Bacteria; kingdom Bacillati; phylum Cyanobacteriota; class Cyanophyceae; order Synechococcales; family Synechococcaceae; genus Synechococcus; species Synechococcus sp. R55.2. Next base: position 2,606 of record NZ_JANSIH010000251.1, on the reverse strand, counting down.
ATCCGTTTCTCCCGAATGATTCAGATCACGTTAAGGATCTTAAGAATCTCATGCTGAAAATCGCGAAAAAGAGTTACAAAAAAAGGGATCACGAGTAGAGCAGGGATCCCTCAATTCTGACCAGAAATCCGGCGAAGCTCCCGCATCGGTCTGGCCGACTTCTCATTGCGGCAAATTCAGTTCCCCCCTTCGCCCTAAGGGATCCGTCAAAACACTGCCGGTAGGGCCTTTGATTTGAATGGTGCAGCGGCTGCCGGACACTTCAATAACGTTGTAGTTGGGCACCGCCAGCTCCAAAAAGCGCAAGTTGCCCGTCGTTACCCCTGGGATCCCGCTCACCTGGGGATTGGCCGGGTTCACCGGTGCCAAAAAGCCGTTCACAATCCGGTAATACAGGCGGCTGGCATTGGGGATCCCCAGTTGATTGCCCAGCTCGTCAATGCTGAGGGCCGTAACGCTCCGCCCGGTGGGGCCAGTCCACACTTCCCAGATGGGGTTGCTGCTGCCGGGGTTGACCTGGCCGATGAAGCCGGCATGGTTGTTGCCGGTCAAGAACACCACGTTGCGGATGTTGTTGCTCTCGATAAAGTCAATGACTTCCTGCCGCTCCAGCCAGTAGCCTTCCCAAACATCGTTGGAGCGGAAGTAGGTCACCGTGATGGGAAACTCGCTGACGATGAACTTGTAGGTGGCGGTGGAGTTGCGCAGGCCGTTGAACAGCCACTGCTTCTGCGGATTGCCCAAGAGGGTACGGGGCGTGCGGCGCAGCAGGTTAAACAGGGCTTGTTCGGATCCCGGCGGGCCAAAGAAGAGGGTCTCTTGTTCGGGCGTGAGGCGAATGCCGGCCAGCTCCAAAAAACGCTGACGGGTCAGGCCGGGGGGCAAAATGGGCAAAATGGGGGTGACCGCCGCCAAATCCCGGTACTGGCGCAGATCCAGGATAAAGACTTCGGCATTGGCCCCGTAGCGGAAGCTGCGAAACAGCCGATCCCGGCTATCCACACCGGCCACATCTGTCAGGTTGGGGGTAATGGGGTTGTATTCAAAAAAGGCTTGGTAGCCGAGCACCTTGAGATCTTCCACATCGCGGGTTTGCCCGGTGGTGTCGTTGAGCTGAGTGGCCCGGCCACCGCGGGCCTTCTGGCCACTGTAGTTGTCAATCACCTCGTGATCGTCCCAGTTGACAACAAAGGAAGTCCGGCCAAACAGTTGCGCGAACTCCCGCCCGGCATAGTTGGGATCCCGCTGATCCCGATAGAGGCTGCGGTAGAACTCCAGATTGCCGATGGGATCCAGCCCCAGCCAGAAGCGATCGGCGTAGACAGTGTCGCCGTTAAAGGAGATGAAATCGATATCGCCGCGGCTGACTTCTGCCAGCATGGCTGCCCCAATAGGAAAGGGAGGCTCGTTGGCACAACTGATGTGTAAGAAGCGAATGGGTCGTCCATCCCCAGGAGCTGGCAGGGTGCGAAACTGGCCTACAGGGCTGGTAAACCCCTCGCTGACAAACCGGTAGAAGTAGCGCTGCGCTGGCCTCAAGCCGGTGACGACGGCACGAGCAATGTAGTCGCCTGGCTCAGTGCGGTAGTTGCGGCCCGCCACACGGCGAGCAGTAAGCGAAACTTGTTGCGAAATGGGGTTGAACTCGGAATTCTCAGCCACCTGCAACGTCACCGCAACCGTGTCTGTTGCACTGGCCGGGATCACCCGCGTGGAAAGCACCGCCCCTTCTGCGGTGGGATCCCCGGCAAATACCCCTTGAGGGAACCCGGGCTCTCCCAGGGGGGGAATGGAGGAACTGGAGGTGCCCCCACAGGCAGCCAGGGCAGCTGCCCCACCCCCAAACATCAGCAACTGCAGGAAAAAGCGACGGGAACGCAGGGAACTCATAGGGCCCACCTCAGGGACGCAGGCAAATGTAAAGGGATCCGCAACAAAGGCCAATCGCCTTTTTAGTCAAGCACTTTTGCCCCCAAGCTGAGGTTGTGGGCAGGTGAAGGCTGGGTTAGGGTTGGTTTAACGGCTCTGACCCCTGCGCCCAGGTTCCCCACGGCCTTTTCACAGAGCTTGCTGAGAAGGCTAAAATTTCATTACAGTTTTTCCTGCTTTTGCCCCATTTTTGCGGTTTTGCGTTCCTTAGACTTCTTTTGACCCTGCCGAAGGAGGGATCGTTGTGGCTACAGAGACCCTGGTCAAGCCTTCTGTAACCCCAAAGCACATGCCCATGTACCGGGTGTTGCTGCACAACGACGATGTCAACACCATGGAGTACGTGGTGCAGGTGCTGGTGAAGGTGATCCCGGCGATGATGCCGCCGCAAGCCACTGAGATCATGCTAGAGGCCCACAACAACGGTGTTGCTGTGGTGATCGTGGTGCCGCGGGAGCACGCGGAGTTTTACTGTGAGCAGTTGCGTCAGCACGGCCTGACCAGCTCCATTGAGCCGGAACGCTAGGCGGGGCGGGTTGGATGGGCCTGCCGATCTCCAAGCTGAGGGCTTGTCCATTTCTGCTGCGTCTGCTGCTTTTCTTGGCGATCCCCCTCCTAGCCTGGCTGCCGTGGGTCGGGCTGGGGGGGTGGTTTTTTCGTTTCTCTTATACACATCT
>NZ_JANSIH010000250.1:0-673 GCF_047462075.1 Synechococcus sp. R55.2 | reverse complement strand
GGATCCCGTCTGCGTTTGGATGCCAATGGGGGGTTAACGCTTGCGGAGGCCCACCGGTGGCTGATGGTTTGTGATCGGCTCAACCAGGCCTCGCCGGTCAAGATTGAGTTTTTGGAGCAGCCTCTGCCGCCGGATCAGCACGCCCATTTGGTGGAGCTCAGCCGCCAGTACCAAACCCCCGTTGCTTTGGATGAATCGCGGGCCTGCCTGGAGCAGTTGAAAGCGATCCATCTTTCAGGATGGAAAGGGATCCTGGTGGTGAAGCCGTCTCTGGTGGGCTCCTGCATTGCGCTGCGAGAGTATCTCAGCTGCCATCCCGGCCTGGATCTGGTCTTTTCTTCGGCGCTGGAGACTCCCATCGGCGCCTGGCACGGGTTGGCTTGGGCGGGATCCCTGCAAGCCAAAACCGCCTCTCCCCGGGCCGTGGGATGGGGGGTAGGGGAGTTTTTCCAGGAAGGGGATCCCCTGACCTTGACCCAGCTCTCAGCCCAGGAGCGGGCTGCCCTCATGCAGGCGGTGTGGGAGCGCTACAGCCGGCCCTAGACTGCGGCGGCCTGTTGTTTGGCGTATTCCTGCCGCAGATAGGCCTGGATAAAATGCATCAGCTCCTCCGGCTCGCCGTTCATAAAGGCCTCGACATTGTAGGTTTCGGCGTTGGTGCGGTGATCCTTGA
>NZ_JANSIH010000249.1:0-674 GCF_047462075.1 Synechococcus sp. R55.2 | reverse complement strand
TGCAGCAGCTCCTGCAGGCGCTCGGCCAAAAAGGGATCCCCCAGCCGGAAGTTGATAAACCCGGCCCCCGCCACCTGGGTTTCGATGTCCGGCAGATCCAGATGGCTCTGCAGGGTTTGGGCAATCTGTGTCGGTGCCATGCGACAGGCTTTGGCCATGCCCAGGGGGGTGGGACAGGCGTAGTCCCCGTAGCGAGGGTCATTGGGGATCTGGATCACGGGGGCAATGGCTGCGGCTTGTGGGGGAGCCAGGGATCCCAGTTGGCCTGCTTCTGCTGCCTGTCGAATGGCCTCAGATACAGCACCGGCGAGAAAGCGAACCAGGGAGGTGGAAGGGGATTGGATGGCCATGGTTGAAGAGGGATACACGTGAGTTAAGAGCAATGGCGATCGGGATCCCTGCGGCAGCAGGAGCACTATCATACCGGCAACGAACCGGCCATGACCAAGGCAGAGTTCTCACCTTGGCTAAAAGGGGATCCCCCAGCAGGTAAAGGTATCCTCAAATACAGAAGTTTGACTCCGCCTTGCTAAGTTGGTTGCTTATAGTCTTCACTCCATTGTTTGCCGCATTCCCGTTTGCGGATCCCTACTGAGCCAGGTGCTGTGGAGCATATAGATATGTCCATCCCGAAATCGTCGCGTCGTCAATTCCTTCAATCTGCTGCTGCGGCT
>NZ_JANSIH010000248.1:0-4925 GCF_047462075.1 Synechococcus sp. R55.2 | reverse complement strand
GCCAAACAGGCGGTGACCGAGCTAACTCAGGATGTTTTTTCTTTCCAATTTCTTTTTCCAATTTCTAGGGATCCCCTGCAGGAGGAACGGGTTTAGGCGAGGAGTTCGGTACTACCGCCGAGAGACTGCCGAGAGATAAACCACCTTCCCGTCATGGAACAGAGCTGAGCCTTGGTCGCCCCGCTGGGACTCTGCTCGGTACTCCCAGCAGCAATAGGAACTCACTGTGGTTTTCCACAACCAGGTGAGGTACTGCTCCGGCCTCGCTCACCTCGGTGATGGTTGCTTCCTTGGTTTGCAGATCTGGAAGGCGATAGGCAACTTCCTGCTCCCCCTGAGAAAAGAGAGGGAAAACCTGGAAACTGCCCTCTTGAATGGGATCCCCAATACGCAGGGTTGGAAAGTTAAGGCTGGCCATCGACTCCTCCTTCTCGTTGAAGTTGCAAGGGTGTTGCGGAAGCTGCCCTTCCCCTTGTTGGCTTGGGATCAGCTCGCCGGATCCTGCTCCAATCTAAAGTCCTTTGGAAATGCTCCCTTCCTAAAAAAAAGAGGTGAGGGGACAGCCTTCGCCTTTCGGGACTCTGGTAGCGCGGATGGAAATCATCCTGACCAAAAGAGAGGGATCCCTAAAAAAGGGATCCCTGCCTCAATATCTGGGGTTGATCTCTAGCCTGAAGTAATTGAAATTAATCAGCACTAGTGAGTATCAAAGCACTCCGGGACTAGTCCCGCTCAATGTACAAAAAAAGCACTGCCATGCCCACTGCAGGAAGCAGCCAACCAACAATGGGGATAAAAATCCAAGGAAGATAAGCAGCAGCGTAAGAACCGGTCATGATTTTGCTCCTCTCAAGTGACTTGACAAACTTGACAACTAATTCACCAGCCCTCGAAAGATGGCGTCGATCCCGGCAAAGTTCTCCAGCAGGAAATAGGCAGCGAACACGCCACCCATACCTCCCAAGAAAAATCCTGCCGTCAGATCCCCCCAACCCCGAGCTGTAGCCAGAGGAGCGGCCCCCGGCGTCTCCGGCTTGTTTCCGAAGGTAACGCTGCCATAGGCCGACATGCAGGCGGGTCCCAGCAGCACAATCGCCATCGCCGTAACCAGCCCGCCTAAGTTAGCTGCCTCAGGGTAATCCCGCAGCGGCCCCAGCACAATTTCTGGCCCTACCAAGAAATAGCCATGGGCCAGCCCAATTTCTAGACCCCGCAACAGCGGCGATAAACCAGGACGGTTGATGGGAAGATTGTTGATAAACAGACGGGTGACAGGAGAATCGCTGATGGGCGTCGAAAGATGCCCCTCGCAGGGATCGTCGTTAAAGGTGCGAATGTAATCCATGTCCGAATGTCCTGCCTGGAATTTTGCGATTCATTCTACGGGGCCTAAGTTACCCTCTCGGCAACCACCACCCGGATCGTTAAAAAAGTTCATGCTCGCTTAACACAGAGATAGCTCTTGTGACATCCTCTCAACACTCACCCTAACAACCAGTTGGCTGTCTTGTAGTGGAAATCCTTGCGCTGATTGGCTACTTTGAGATGGGCCTTCGCCACTCGCCTTAAGGCTTTCTTACGGCGGTTTGACCCTTGCTTCTTGCGGGATAATGACCGCTGTAATCTCTGTAACCGCTTTTGTGCTTGGCGATAATACTGGGGAACTGGAACAGACTCCCCTGCATTGGTCACCAAAAAGGATTTCAACGTGATGGGTAGCCCCGGAAAAAGTGGTAGATACAACAGCATCGAAAAGCCTAACTGAATTCAGCTAGGCCATAAAAACCATGCGGCTTTGTACCCCTACCTATTGCGGGCTACTACCAGACTAACAGACTAAAAACCTCAAACTTACAGGCTCGAGCCCAAGCCCACATAGGAGCCATAGAAGAAAAGCCCAACTACCGTGAGCACACCCAAACCGGCAACCACGGCCACTATCCACAAAGGGATCCTTGCTTGACTGGTCATAGCAACTGGTCTCCAAAAGAACTAAAGACGGAACTAGCAGCAATTACATTTTCGGTAATAAGGGAACAAAAGCTGGCCAAAAGCCAACTGTATCCCTTGCCAGCCCCTTTCAACTCTAAGAAGAGCAGAGTGGGATCCTGGCCTCAGTTGAGAAAGTAGCTGGAGAACAACAGCCCAACCACAAACACCAGCAGCAAACCCAGGTAAAGGGAAGTGCGGTTTAGCTCCACCGGTTGGGAGTTGGGATTCCTTTCGGGTTGATCAGCCATTGGGTTCACCGTTGAATAAACTGCATTGCAGCAATGGCTCCCAAGAAGAAAACCGTTGGGATCGCCAAGGTATGCACCGCCAGCCAACGGACGGTAAAAACAGGGTAAAAAACGGGTTCATCAGATTTACTGGCCATAGATATCACCCTACGCAAAAAGCTCAATCAACTTACAAATTGCAACAACGAATAGTCCACTTACCCACGGGCACTCCTAGCGAGTCAGCCTCTCCAGCTCCTCCAGAGCATTGAAGCGATCGCTAACGATCGGCAACTCCTGGCGCTCTGCCGTGAAATACTCATTGGGGCGCGGGGTGCCAAAAATATCATAGGCCAGGCCAGTGCTCACAAAAAGCCAGCCTGCCAAAAACAAAGCGGGAATGGTCAGGGCGTGAATAACCCAGTAGCGGACACTGGTAATGATATCGACAAAAGGTCGCTCTCCGGTGCTGCCAGCCATGAAACTCCTCCCTAGGGTAGGGGCAAAAGTGCTTTCTGAACTTTCTGAGTCTATAACACAATGATAAAGATTTGGATGCACAACTACAAGTTGCAAGACATTCGCTTAGCCCCTTTGCTGCCAAGCCGGATCCCAATCTTGTCTTGGATAAGTAAAATCTCCTATGGGGTTCCTGTGACCAACCTCCTCACCCGAGTTTTCAGAATCTCACTGCCAAAGGGCGCAATCCCAACGGGTATCGAGGGCTTGGGGACACGGCGGAAGTTTGAGATAAGCTGGCCCTGAGGGGATGTTGTTGGAACAGGAGTGACAGCTATGCGGTGCTCGTGGCCCCTAGCTCTGAGCTTGTGTTGGACGCTGGGCTGGTCGGGTGTCAGCTTGCCGGCTTGGGCCCAAGGGGTGGAGCAGCAAGCCTCGCTGGCCTGGGCCGATGCCTATGTGGCGGCTCTGGAGCGTCAGACGGATGTGGTGATCACCCAAGAACCTCTGTCGGCCACCCTGACCCGCTTGGAATTGGCCCAGTGGCTGACGGAGTTTTTCGGTTACATCCCCAATCCCAACCAGGTGCAGGAGATTCGCGACCTGGAGCCCAACACCCCCGACTATTGGACTGCCCAAGCCGTGCTGCAGGCGGGGGCCATGCGCCTATACGAGGGCAACGAGTTTCGCCCGCAAGGGGATATCACCCACCTGGAAGCCCTGGCCATTTTGGTGCGGGCTCTGCAATTGCCTGCTCCCACTCAGGCCGATATTGAGCGCTGGATGGCTCTGTACACCGATGCGGCTGATGTGCCGGAGGTAGGGCGGGCTTTTGTGGCCATGGCAGGCGAAGCGGGGCTGCTGGTGAATGTGCCGGATCCAGCTCGTCTTCAGCCCAATCGCGTGCTGAGGCGAGCAGAAGGGGCGGTGTTGTTGCATCAGGCCCTGGTGTATCGCGGTCAGCTTCCGCCCTTGCCACCCCCTGTGGCCCAGTTGCGTCCTTCCCCGGCTCCGGTGGCCGAGACCGTCCAACCCGAAATCTTCCAAACGCGGATCACTCCCGAGGGAGGAAGTGTTCCTGCAGGGGGAACCTTGACCATTGAAGCGCAGGCCACTCCCAACGGCAGGGCTACGGTCGATATCGGCGGCGTGGTTCAGGGTCTGCCGATGCAAGAGGTGCAGCCCGGCTATTACCGCGCAGTTTACAGCCTTAGCCCTCAGGACAGCGCCCTCAGCCCCGACATCAGCATTCAATTGACCCTCAATGGCGTCAGTACCCGCGTTCAACGGCGGCTACCTCAACTGGCCTTGGGCAATGTCGCTCCCCCGCCGGTGGAGTCGGTGTTTCCGCCCCCGGCTCCTCTGCCGCAGCCGTCCCCTGCCCCTTTGACTGCAGCCGGCAATCGCTATCCGCGCATTGAGGCCATTCGCTTGGATCCCCAGCGCGACTTGGTGGAAGGGGATATTCTCACCATTGCCATTTGGGGAGAGTCCGGAGGGATCGCCCAGTTTGATCTGGGGAATCTGGCCCTGAACCAGCCGATGCGGGAGGTACGACCCAACCACTACGAAGGCACCTACGTGGTGGCCCCCACCCACCAGGCCAACAATCCCACCTTGCGGATTGTGCTCACCAAGGACGGCCTCAGCCAGGAACATCGGGAGATTTTTCCTTTTTCCATCGATGGCTCCAGAGGAACCCGCTCCACCATTCAGCCGGTTTCCGCACCCGTCGCCACGGGACTGCCCCAGATTTTCAGTGTCACCACCAACAGCACCAATCTGCGCATGGGAGAAATTCTCAAAGTCACCATGCGAGGGGATCCGGGGGGGCGGGCTGCTTTTCGGATTGTTGGGGTAACGCCGGAAGTCGAAATGCGGGAGGTGGCGCCGGGCCTATACGAAACCCAGCAGCAGTTGCCCTTCAACATGCAGCCGGTCAACAACGGCATCATCGAGGTGATCTTGCAAAGAGGGGGCCAAAAGACCACCCAAACCAGCCCCTCGCCCATTACCATTGCCCCCTAGCGGGATCCCTGCAAAGGGTCAACTAAAATCAGGGTATTGTAGATTTGTTAACAAAACGTGCGGAGTTCCCCACCCTCTGTAGAGTGGGGATGGATAGCACCACCGGATCGGTTGTTCGGGGGATAAAGCCCTCAGAACTGGGATAGAGTGTGCACATGGCAACAAGAAGGCAGACCTTTCGACTGTATCCCAGCAAAGCTCAGGAAAAGGCTTTGTTTG
>NZ_JANSIH010000247.1:0-25459 GCF_047462075.1 Synechococcus sp. R55.2 | reverse complement strand
CTCTATCTCGTCAGTGCTCTCTTTTGGCTCAAATGAAAGATCAACACAACCTAGAGGTGTCCGATGTCTGCTTCGATCCCTGCTCCCCCTCAAGCCAACGTTCAGGAACGCCCCCCGCGTACCCTGTGGGGGGATGCTTGGCGGCGCTTTCGTCGGGATAGGCTGGCCCTGTTTGGGACGGCCACCTTGCTGCTCATCATCTTGGGATGTGTGGTGGGCCCGCTGATCTACACAGCTTCCCCCAGCCAGATCGACTTTTCTCGTTCTCAACTGCCCCCCAGTTGGGCCCATCCCTTTGGCACCAACGACCTGGGACAAGATGTCTTGGCGCGGGTGTTGCGCGGCGGGCGAGTATCGCTTTCAGTGGGCATTACCTCAATGCTGGTGGCCATTACGATGGGCACCTTGATCGGGGCGATATCGGGGTTTTATGGGGGTTGGATCGATGTGGCCCTGATGCGGTTTACGGATTTGTTTCTCTCCTTGCCGCAATTGCCGCTGTTGTTGTTGGTGATCTTTCTGTTTCGAGAGAGCTTGCGACGCTTGGCAGGGCCAGAAACGGGGATTTTTATCCTGGTGGTGCTGGTGATCGGCAGCTTGAATTGGATGTCGGTGGCGCGGCTGGTACGGGCCAGCTTCTTGAGCGTGCGGGAAATGGATTTTGTCTTGGCGGCTCGCGCCATTGGGGCTCCGGCCCGTCGGCTGATCTGGGTGCATATTTTCCCCAATGTGCTCAGCCCTGTGATTGTGGCGGCGACGCTATCAGTAGGGACGGCGATCATCACCGAGTCAACGCTGAGCTTCTTGGGGCTGGGGTTCCCGCCGGATGTGCCCACTTGGGGCAGATTGCTCTTCGATGCCCGCAATTACCTGGAGCAAGCGCCCCACATGGCCTTCTTCCCCGGACTGATGATTTTTTTGACCGTGCTGAGCATCAATTTTGTCGGGGATGGATTGCGAGATGCCTTGGATCCGCAAATGCGGCAACGGTGAAGTTCGTTGTTTTTCCTTCTGATTTTTTGAAACTTAACAAAGCTCCAAAGGACTCCTCCTCAAAATATTATACTATATAGAATTTTTGTATTTCTTTCACGGTTCTGGCATCAGCGGTTATCCTTAGTTCCAACTCCTTCTCGCCCAACGCTCTCTGTTGTCATGGCTAAGCCCTTTAACGTCCACATCGTTACTGCTCTCGCGGCTGCCGCCATTGCCTCTCTGCCTCAGCCAGCTTTTAGGAGAGCTCTCACGGTGGCTCTTGTAGCAGGAGCTGGCAGTGTAGCGGCTCAGAAAGTAGAGCGTAACAAATCACTGGCAGGATCCCAGGCTCAAAGAGGTCAGGTTGTCTTAGAGCTGCCTCGTCCTTCCTTTGAGCAATTTCAGGAAACGGAGGATCAGCTTCTACAGAAGGATGAGGAAACCCAGAGACAGGCACCAGAGCAGCTACGAAGCGCTCAGGCAGAGAACCTGGAACCGGGGAATCAAGCTGCACAAAAAGAGGAAGAGATCCAAAGACTGTTAGTGGATCTGCAAAAATGGCGGCAGTCCGCTACAAATTTGTCTCAGCAAGTTCAGGAAAAAGAGCATCTGCTGCGTAGTAAGCAAGACGAACTTGCACAGCTACAAGCTCGGCTTCAGCAGAGCAATGAGCAAATCCAGGCTCTGAAAGTGCAACTGGCTCAGCAGGCTCATTCGATTGAAAAGCTTCAGCTCCAGGAGCAGAGAATCAGGGATCTCTCTCAGCAAATAGAAGAAAGGAAGCAGCAACTACGCAATTACGAAAGCCAGCTCTCTGAACTACAAGCTCAGCTCCAGCGGAAGAACGAGCAAGTCACAAGCCTGGAAGCTCGGGTAGCTGAGCAAAACTGCCTGATTGAGAAGCTCCAACTCCAAGAGCAAAGAGCCAGGGATCTCTTTCAGCAAATTGAGGAGAAAGAACAGTGGCGGCAAAGTCTAGAAGACCGGAACCAAAAGATCAAGAGTCTTGAAGAGGAGAGAGATTTTCTTAATTTAAGTGTAGAAGGTTTTCAAAAGACTCTGTCTGTGCAGTACCAATGCAAAGGGGATAAACGTTACAGAGAGCAGATCTTATCAGAATGTGATATAGTATTAAGGCTAGAAAATGAGAGAGACTTTTACCCACAAGAGGCTAAGAGCTTTATCCTGGAAATTCTACGCAGGGCAATTAACCAAGTGCACCAAGAAAGTCGAGTTCAGCATATCCTTAAAGACTTAATCCAGAGTAACGATGCATGTGAGGGCGACAGTTGCCGCCAAAGCATTAGAGAATTCGTAGACCACTGGTTTTGTGACTATCGAAAATGGAGTAATCGTGCCGAAAAAGAGCTTCAAAAGAGCTTCAGAATTTTGGTTTTGAGCTTGTTTCAGAATCCCCTCACATCAAGATTTGCTTTTATGGGGATCGACGTTATTTGATTACCCTGTCTAAGACTGCTGGAGATTGGCGTGCCGGTCTTGAAATCGCTCATGATATTCGCAACAAAATCTTCGGCCTATAGACTGAGTAAAGCCGATTGCAGACTTATTTCTCATTCAAAGGATAGAGATCCCACTGGTTACAGACCTTGCCCGAAAAAATCACACTCAGTCTTGATAGGCTGGAGCTGACACCCGAGCGCCAGGGATCCCTGCCATGTTCTACTTACCGGTCTCGCTGTTGTTGTTTGTAGTGCTGTTGCTGCTGCTGCCGCTGGTTTGGTTGGGGTTGGCGGTGGATGTGGTGGCGCTGGCAGTGGGGAAATTGGGCTTTTCCCGAGATGGGGCGTTGTTGCTGCTCTTGGCAGTGCTTGTGGGCAGCTCGGTCAACATTCCCCTCTATCGAGTGAAATGCGAGGTGACGCTGGTGGAGGACTTAGCCAGCCTGTGGATGCGGCAATTCTGGGGGATCCCTTTGGCGAAAATCCCTCAGGAGACGGTAATTGCCTTGAACGTGGGCGGGGGGTTGATCCCGGTGCTCTTGGCCCTATATCAATTTGGGCGGGCCGACAGCGTGCTGATCCTGGCGGTGACGGCGCTGGTAACCTTGGTCAGCTACTATGCTTCCCACGTGGTGCCGGGGATCGGCATTCAAATGAACCCCTTGATTGCCCCGGCTACGGCAGCCTTAGCCGCTCTGTTTTGGGCAGGGGACCAGGCACCGGCAGTGGCCTTTGCTGGTGGAGTTTTGGGCACGGTGATCGGGGCAGATCTCCTGCATCTGCCAGAAGTCCTGCGGCGCAACTGCTCTGGCATTCTCAGCATTGGTGGGGCCGGGGTTTTTGATGGCATTGCCCTCTGCGGCCTGTTTGCCCTGCTGCTGAGCTAGACCAGGAGATAGGTGAGGGAAAGCGTGATGGATTGGGCAGGATCCAGCCAACGCAAGTCGGGATCCCCTTCGGGGGCACGCTGAGTCAACTCCTCGAGGAGCGTTTGCGTCCATTCCAGCGGCCCATTGAGCAACATCGGCGAACGGGCTACCCCCAGCCTGCGGGCCATGGCTTTGAGGGCTTCCAAGCTGGCCGACAGGGGGCGAGTGCTGGCCACAAACAGCAGTTCCGTCAGCCCTTGGGCATGACAGGTGAGCAAGTCAGAGCTCACAGCAGAGCGCAGCTCGCCATCGACCTCCGGCAAGGGTGGCAAAGTTAAACTGCTCTTGGCTTCCAAGCGAAGAGGTGTGGTGAAGTTGTCCTGAGGCAGGGGGGCCAGCAGGTGCAGTTGTCCGGTCGGGTCGATCAGCAACAGGTAGCCGAACAGATGCTGATCGCTGTTGTTGCAAAGGGTGAGATGCAAGGGATCCCCCCGCATAAACCGTTGCATACCCACCTCAGCAGGAGCAGAGGCTACAGACTGGACAAGGCGTGCTGCCAACGGGGGAGCTTTGGCAGCTTTACCTTTGACGGCCAACTCCGCCACCACTGCCAAGGAAGAGGAAACCGCATTGAGGGTGGTGCGCAAACGTTTGGCAGCCAGCAGATGGGCAAGACGGGGAGCTAACCGCTGGACGGCCATTGCTGCAGCCTCTCCTGCTGGGCCACAGGAATTCAGGAGCAATTCTCGCCCCGGCCAGAACAGGCTGTAGCTGTTCACTTCCAGAGGCTTGAGCAGGGTGTCCGACCGAAAAGCAGCGGCCATTTCCGGGGTGATGCGGCCCAACAAACAGTCCACCTGTCGCTCGCGGGGGTTGGCCGTTTCCATCCAGCTGTAGCCGGCAATGGCATTGGTCAGATCCACCTTTTCAATGCGGCCCAGGTTCTCCTCTAGGCCAACCAAAAGCTTGAGCGTGCTGGAGAGGCCGCGCAGCTGCTCCCGCAAAGGTGTGCCCACAGGGGGAAGCTGCCCTTCCGGACTGGCCATCTGAACCTGAGCCAACAGCCCACTGCGAGAACGCATGAGCAGCGGCGTCGGCGAAGAGGCGGAAGGATCGGCGGGAATGGGAACCAAAAGAGTACCCGGCTGCAAACCACACAGGGCCGCCGATGGGATCCCGCCCAACCACACCTGAGCCCGATTTCCCAACACTTCTTGGACTACCCCGCTCACCCCTGCCTGCGTGGGCGCAAGAAAATAGGGGTGAATGCGTCGGGCAGTGTCTTGGCCTTCCAAGGTGGGGCGTTGGCAGGCGAAGAGGCCCAGCTCCCGCCGGCTAACCACTTGGTTAAAGGCCACCAGCAGACGAGTGGCAGGCGTGGTTTCCCACAGGTACTGCGTCAGCAGATAGGTGAGTACCCCAGCATAGAATCCTGGCCAAGCGGCTTCTGCTGCCAAGTCTTGCGGGGTGGTGGCCGAAATCAGCAAGCCCTTGGGCGGAGACGGCCAAACCCGCTGCGGCTCCGAGGAGTCCGAGATCGCGGCTGGGGGACGGGAACGCAGTTGCAAGTTGCCTCGCACCGACGGCGAGACATAGGTAAAGCCACAGTCCAGAAGGGTGGTGATCTGGGCAGTGCCCAAGCCTTCCAAAAGCCGGAAAAAGCTGTCTAGCTCCATTGCTGCCACTCCCTCAGAGCCAGACAACAGCAGCACCGGCTGCCAACAGTTGGGCGCGGATCCCAGCCGCCACTGGCCATAGCCGCTAAACTGCACCACTACCGTTTCAGCCGTGTGACCTTGACCCCCCAAGTGCTCTGCAAAGGCCGATTGGATCCCAGCCGGCGTGGCTGCCCCATCGGTAAGGGTGAGAATGTCTGCCGGGTCAAAACCAAAGCGATAGAGGAGTAGCTCCCGCTGCAACTCCACATCTGTCAAACACCCTTGTAGCGCGGATCCCTCACCAAGGTAGCGGTTAATACCGATGAGAACAGCCAGCTTGCGGGAGCCAGCCGCCAAAGCTTGCCCATATCGCTCAGCCCGGCCCCTCAACCAGCCAGGGGATAGGCCAAGACCGGCAGCAACCAGGAGGAGTTTTTGCAGAAAAGACCGCCTTTCCATGTTGACCCTCTGGGTTGACCCCCGGCCCAACGACTACCCCATCGGCCAGCGAGCCACAGCTAAACTTTGCACTGGAATCTGTTGCTGCCTATTTCAGGATATCCCCATCCACACAGCTTTTTCCCGAGATCGAGTGACAGTTTTTGGCGTTTTCTTTGCATTCCTTATCAATCAAACCTCCGCTACTTCCCATGGGGATCCCACGGCAGCGCTCTTCTGTCAGACAAGTCCGTCAGACAGGAGGGAAAGTGTGAGGAAGTCAATACTCAGCGGTTCAGGAAATAGGGCAAGCAAGCCCCACGCTCCGGCCAATGGAAGCGGACGAAGGGAACCAAAATGAACCTAGCTATCCCCAGACAGAACAGGCCAAAGTAGAGGTGGAAAGCCCCGACTGGATCAGCTGGTTCCATCCTTCCCCCTCCTAGGGATCCCAGCGCTAAGGCCAAGAGATTGTTCAAGGCATGAGCCAAGACAGGCAAGGTCAGGGAGCGAGTCTGCAAGTAGAACAGGCCCATCACCAAGCCGAACACCGTCAGCCCGACTGGGTTGGGGTGCAGCAGGCCGAACACCACAGAAGAAGCCAGTAGCCCTCTGGAGAGGCCCCACTTGAGGCCCCAGCGGTGTAGCAAGATGCCGCGAAACAGCCACTCCTCCGTTATGGGGGCCACCACCCCAATCGAGAGCCAGCGCAACCCCTGATACACCTGCGGCCAGGCCATTTCTCCATCCTCTTCCCCCAGTGAGTGCAGCATCGACTCCGCCAGCTCCGGCGCAGGCAGGGATACCAGGTAGAGCATCAACAAAGTTGTGCCCAGGGAGAGCACCAGCAAAGCCGGCACCACCCGCAGCAGGGATCCCCAGGGAATAGCAGCCCGCCAGTTGCCCCACAGCCGCCTCATCTGCAGATGGGCTTGCTGCCCCCGCCGCCAGCTCCAAATACAGGTGAGGACAAAAGTGGAGCAATAGACCAGGTAGGCCAGCAGTGGATCATCCGGTGGGAGATGCAACATCTGGGCCAAAGCCACGGCTCCCAAACCCACGCCCAGGTTGATCACCAAGAAGGCCAACAGCAGGTGGCGCGCCTTAAGGGCTGCAAATCCGGTCGAACTCGGCTCGGCAGGCGGCAGAGGGGGGGATCCAGACACAAAGGCAGAGATCGCGGTTTTCCCATTTTAGGTTTGGCGGGGATCCCCGTAGGTGGGCTGCTGTCACCTTCTCCGGGAGAGGATGAAGATCCTTTTCTGAAGGTTTGGCTGGCCTTTTCAAGCCCAATCGAGCAGGCCGGTGGCCGCCTCCAAGAGTCGCCAGGCTGAGCCAGCAAGTTAAGATGTGTTACGGAATCCGTTGGGGCATCTATGGGCGCAACACCGTCAACACCGGTAGTGACAACAGCAGCGAGGCAGCATAACTTGGGTTCCGCAGCGGCGGACTCTCCGGTTATGACCATCCCGCCAGCAAATCTGGGAGTGGCACCGGAGTTGAGCCTGCGTTATGACCCAGAACAGTTGGCCAAGCAATATCGAGGGCGCTGGGATCTGGTGGTGCGGCGCCTGTTTCAGTTGATCACCCCTTTTTTGGGCTTGTTGGCCTGGGTGTTTTGGGATCGCTGGCGGGGAGTAGAACTGAAGAATCGCCCGAAACATGCGGCCCGGCTACGGGAGATCCTCACGGAATTGGGGCCGACAGCCATCAAAATCGGCCAAGCCCTCTCCACCCGTCCCGATCTGGTTTCGCCCCTGTTTCTGGAGGAACTGGCCAAACTGCAGGATGAGCTGCCCCCCTTTGACAATGCCATCGCTTTTGCCCTCATCGAGTCGGAAATCGGCAAACCCGTAGACAAAATCTTTCGAGAAATCAGCCCCGAACCGATTGCCGCCGCCAGCTTGGGGCAAGTGTACCAAGCCTACTTGCATACCGGAGAGAAAGTCGCCGTCAAGGTGCAGCGGCCCGATTTGATCGGGCGCATCTCTCTCGACATGTACATTGTTCGCAGCTTGGCGCTGTGGGCCAAAAAAACTTTCCGCCGCATCCGCAGCGACCTGGTAGGCATCGTCGATGAGTTCGCCGGGCGCCTTTACGAAGAGATGGACTACACCCAGGAGGGCCGCAATGCCGAGCGGTTCCTGGCCCTGTACCGTCACCCCTCCATCTATGCCCCCAGAATTTACTGGGAGTACACCCGCACCAAGGTGCTGACGATGGAGTGGATTGATGGCATCAAGCTGACTCAGGTTGACAAAATCGCTGCTGCGGGGCTGGATGGACGGCACTTGATCGAGATCGGTGTCAATTGCTCCCTCAAGCAGCTTTTGGAAAATGGCTTTTTCCACGCCGATCCCCACCCGGGCAACCTCTTGGCCATGTACGACGGGCGGCTGGCCTATATCGATTTCGGCATGATGAGCACCATCGCGCCCCATCAGCGCTACGGCCTGATCAAGGCGATTGTGCATTTGGTGAACCGAGACTTCGCCGGGCTGGCCCAAGACTACGTGGACTTGGAGTTCCTGGATCCAGATACCGACCTGACTCCCATCATCCCTGCTCTGGAAGCTGTCTTCGCCGAAGCGATGGGCAAATCGGTCTCCGAACTGAATTTCAAGAGCATCACCGATCGGCTCTCGGGGGTGATGTACGACTTTCCCTTTCGAGTTCCCGCCTACTACGCCTTGATCATCCGCTCTTTGCTCACCCTGGAAGGGATCGCCATCGGCCTGGATCCCAACTTTAAGGTGTTGAGCGTGGCCTATCCCTACGTGGCTCAGCGCCTGCTCACCGACCCGGCCCCGGAGCTGCGCGTATCTCTGCGGGAGCTGCTGTTTAACCAGGGGCAATTTCGCTGGAACCGCCTGGAGAACCTGCTGCGCAACGCCGTCAACAGCGAGGATTTTGACCTGCAGGGATCCCTGGAAAAGGCCGTTGATTTTATCTTTTCTGAGCGGGGCGCTTTCCTGCGGGAGCGCCTAGTGGATGTGCTCTTTTCCAGCTCGGGATCCCAGGGTGGCTCAGATGGCTTGGCTCATTTGCAGCGTCTGTGGGAACTCCTCAGCAGCAACCCAAGCTTTCAGCCGCTGCAGCTTCTGCCGATTGTTGCCAAGGTGGCTGCCAAACCGGAAGCTCAACAACTGGGCCGTCAATTGGCCTCCCGCTGGTTGCAACGCTCGGCAGCTCGCCTCATCCGCGACCTGCTATTGCCGGATACAGAAAAGCCCAGTTCACCCTCTTCCCTCAACGGGCGTGGCGGGATCCCTGGGCCAGCAACCTCTGCTTCTACCGCTCAACTTCCCCTTCCGGCCTAGCTCAGGTGCTCTTGGGGGGCAGTATCGCTGTTGGGGTTAACAGAGGCCAGAGCCAGCGTAATCCACTCGGAAAATTCATCGCGGCGGAAAACCTGGGGGCGGGAGCGGGGGCCAAAACGCAGCAGGCTGGGCATGCCGTGCTCCTTGAGTCGAGACTGTAGCCAGGTGCCCACACCGGTTTTGCCATCGTTGGGCATTTCGGTTTGGAAGTCACTGTACATCAACAACAACTGGCTGCGAGATTGGAGCACCGCATTCTCTTGAATTAACTTCGGCAAGGAGAGGTTGGTGGCTGGAACTGCCCCTTTGCTCCCTTTGGCCGATTCACGACGACGGTCGCGCGGGCGCGGGTTAGTGCTTTCACGGCTCTTGCGGGTTTTGGGTTCACTAGGCATAGAATCTCCTAAACGACAGAGTGCTCCCCAACGGGGGTTAAAGCGGGAACTCGCAGGCCAAAAGCCGAGCCCGCTGTGAAAGTGGCTCGATGGGTACAGTTCTGGAGAATCGCTGAGAAGAGGGACACGTGGTCTTGAGTAAGCGAAGAAGAACTGCGCTGAGCCGGCACGAAAGGCTGGGATCCCTTCGACGCAACAGCAGTCCACAGCGGGCCGAGCTCCTGCCAATACATCCAAGGCCTGCCCTTGTTTTTCCTGTCGGAGGCCAGTTTGGCTACCACGAATCCGCAGGGCAAGCAAGCCCGGATATTACCCCTATATTGACTTAAAAATGGACAAGTGGACAGTCCCTGGCCGAGAATTTAGCTGCTGCGGCGGGAGCTTCGGAAGGAACTAGGCTTGCCCGCCGGTGGCGAGTATCGCTGAGCTACGGGAGCAGCCTCCTACTACACCTGGAAGCGGTTGTTGGTGGTGTCCAAAAAGGAGTTTCACTGGCTTACTGAGATACTATGCGCATTGCCATTGTCGGGTTGGGGTTGATTGGCGGATCCCTGGCCCTCAAACTGACCGAAAAGGGATATCCCGTCTGGGGGATAAGCCGCAACCCGGCCACCTGCAAACGGGCTCTGGAACGGGGTGCTGTCCAAGGCTGTGGAACCGAGTTGGCCCAGTTGGCTCGCTTTGATCCGCAAATGGTGCTGATCTGTACCCCTCTGGAGCAGGTGTTGACCACGCTAGCCGCCCTGTTGCCTTATTTGTCGGCAGAAACCGTGGTGAGCGATGTCGGCTCGGTTAAGCAGCCCATCGTTGCTCCGGCAACCGAATTGTGGCCCTGGTTTGTGGGGGGGCACCCCATGGCCGGCAAAAGCCTGCAAGGGATCCAAGCGGCAGAAGCTGACTTGTTTCGGGGGCGGCCCTACGTGCTCACTCCCATCGCCGAGACCCAACCTCAGGCTCTCGATGCGGTGAAAGAACTGATTGCTGCTGTTGGCGCAGAAGCTGTCCTCACGGATCCCGCCCGCCATGACCGAGCGGTGGCCTGGATCAGCCATTTGCCGGTTATGGTCAGTGCCAGCTTGATCGCAGCCGTCAGCCAGGAGGAGGATCCCGCGATTCTGGAATTGGCCCGCACTTTGGCCAGCAGCGGATTCCGCGATACCAGCCGTGTTGGCGGAGGGATCCCGCAATTGGGTTTGGAAATGGCCCGCCACAACCGGCAGGCGCTGCTGACTGCCCTGAGCAGCTACCAAGCCCAGTTACGACAGATAGAGCGGTTGATCGATGGCGAAAAGTGGGACGAATTGCTCCGGGTGCTGCAACGAACTCAACAAGAATGGCAGCAGTTCCCGGTCAACCATCCTCGCGAAATTCTCCACAACCTGGGCGGTGGGAATGGATAGCAAAGATATCTTGAACGGGCTCGGGGATCCTTCATGCTACCTTGGGCTTATGTTGACAGATTGAGCTTATGTTGAATGCGGCTCAGCTCTGGCTTTACCACCTAGAACAATGGGCAACTGAGCTGGTGCAGTTTCAACTGCAGCACCTTTCTCCCGTTAGTCTGTTGGTGGTGGGTCTGGCGGGCTTGCTCACCAGTCTTTCCCCCTGCACGTTGTCTATGCTGCCGGTGACCATTGGCTACATCGGCGGCTACACCCCCGCTTCTGAGGAAACGGCTGGGGAAGGGCGGCGGCAAGCTTGGGCTCAATCTTTGGGTTTTGCGGCTGGCGTGGCTTTTACCCTGACCCTGCTGGGTTTGTCGGCAGCTTTGCTGGGTCGCGTTTACGGACAAACCGGATCCTTCGGGCCTGTTGTGGCGGGGGGAATTGCCATCTTGATGGGGCTGAACTTGTTAGAGGTGATCCCCCTGCGTTTTCCCGATTGGTTTAACCGCCTCGAGATTCCCGGAGAATGGCCCAGGCTGGGTCGGGCAGTGTTGCTGGGGTTAACTTTTGGCCTGGTGGCCTCTCCCTGCAGTACGCCGGTTTTGGTGGCTTTGCTGGCTTGGGTTTCCACCACAGGGCAGCCATGGGTAGGGGGTGGGCTGTTGCTGGCTTACGGGCTGGGATTGGCCTTTCCTCTGCTCCTGGCGGGGGTGTTTACCGGGTTGGTGAAGCAACTGTTGGCCCTGCGGCGCTGGTCGGGCTGGCTCACTTATGCCAGTGGGGTGGTGTTGGTGGGGTTCGGCAGCGTAACAATCTTGTCGGCTTGGGCCTAAGGGATCCCTGCTGCTGCAGGCTAAGATGGGGCTACACCTACAGCACCCTGTTGGGGACTGCACCTTGCCTGGCAAGAGCAGCGGTCTGAATCTTAAGCCGACAAACTTCTCATGGTCATATACTCTCTCCCGCTTGCCCGCTGGGTTTCCTCGCTGCGGCGGTACTTTCGTCATGAGCTGCTGCCGCTGCTGGCGGATCTGCGCCTGGCCATTGGCCTTTTGTTGGCAATTGCGGTCTTGAGCGCCACCGGCACGGTGATCGAGCAAGAGGAAACGGCGGCTTTTTATCAGGCTCACTATCCAGAGCATCCGGCCCTGTTTGGCTTTCTCACCTGGCGGGTGATCCTGAGCTTGGGATTGGATCACGTCTACCGCACCCCTTGGTTTCTGGCCATTTTGATCCTGTTCGGCAGCAGCCTTGCCGCCTGTTCCCTGACGCGCCAATGGCCGATGTTGAAGGGGGCCCGCCGTTGGAGCTATCTCACCCGCCCGCAGTCTTTTCAGCGCCTGCCGTTTCGGACGTATCTGCCTCAGCAATCTTTACAAGGTCTGCCGGAGCAGTTGCGCCGACAGGGCTACCTGGTGTTTCAGGAGGGCCATCACCTCTACGCCCGCAAAGGGTTGATCGGCAGGATCGGCCCCATCTTGGTGCATGTCAGTATGCTGCTGATCTTGCTGGGGGCCATTTGGGGCAGCATTGGCGGCTTCAAGGCCCAAGAACTCATTCCCAGCGGCAGCGTGGCTTCCATTCAACACTTGACCGGAGCGGGAGATCTGGCTCGTGCTCACTTGCCCACCTGGCAAATTCGGGCCAATCGCTTCTGGATTGACTACGCTCCCGATGGCCGTGTCAAGCAGTTTTATTCCGACCTCTCGATCTTGGATCAGGGTCAGGAGGTCAAACGTCAGACCATTTCCGTCAACCATCCTCTCTCCTACCGGGGTGTGACCCTCTACCAAGCCGATTGGAGCATCGACAGCATCCGCATCCGCATCAACAACAGCCCCACTTTTCAAATCCCGGTGGTGCCGGTGCGTACCGAGGCAGGCAACAAACTCTGGGGCGCTTTTGTGCCCACCCAGCCGGACATGAGCCAGGGACTCACGCTGCTGCTGCCGGATTTGCAGGGGACAGCCCTGCTCTACGACACTGAAGGGCAATGGATGGGATCCCTGCGCCAAGGCATGAGCTTGGCCCTCGACGAAATCGCTCCCCAACGCTTCCCCAACCCGCTCACTCTGCATCTGGATGAGGTGATCGGCGCTACCGGACTGCAAATTAAATCCGATCCGGGGATCCCTGCGGTGTATCTCGGATTTGGGCTGTTGATGGTGGGGGTGGTGATGAGCTACTTCAGCTACAGCCAAATCTGGGCTTTGCAAACGGAGACGGGGCTCTACTTGGGGGGCAAAACCAACCGGGCCTTGGTTACTTTCGAGCGAGAATTCGACCGCTTGGTGGAGCAACAAAAGGTCGCCTTCTCTCTTTCCCAGATCCCGGTGGAAGCTGAGATTGGCTAGACGCAGCTTTTTCCGGCGAAACCAGCCTCCTGCCCAATAGGGATCCCATCTATACAATCCAGGGATCCAGTGAGCGGCGCTGTTGGCTCCAGAGGGATCCCATTGGTTGAGACGGGCTTTCTCTGGGTTGACTTTGAGGGGATGTTCTGGGGCTTCCCAACATGAAGATGACCCTGAGGAAAATACAAACTACTGTTTCAGTTTCCACATACTTCTCCACATCTCGAAGGTTTGCTTAGAGATTGAGCTAGAGTGTTTCCAGTGGGTTCCTGTGGTGGGCCGCCTTGTTAGGAGGGCAAGACATGAAAGTTGGAGATCGGGTGCGGGTGCGTACCAGCGTGATTGTCTATCACCACCCGGAATATCGCAATCGACCTTTCGACCTCAAAGGTATGGAAGGGGAACTGAAGGCCGTGCTTCGGGATTGGAATGGCCGCCCGATCAGCGCCAACTTTCCCTTTCAGGTGCAGTTTGACAACAAGTTCCGTGCGCATCTCCAAGCTGATGAGCTAGAGGTGGTTGAGCCGGCCAACTCTGAAGAGCCCGCCGGGACGGCGGCCTAGTTAAGGCCCAACAGCGTGCGGTTGGTTTCCAGAATTGGCCTGATCAACTTGGTTTCTTCGGGGGTGAGGTAATTGGCTATCACTTCTTGCAGGAAGCGATAGGTGGCCTCGCAACTGCGTTGGGTGCGGAAGGCCCGCATTAAGGTCTGGAACCAGTAGAGAAATCGATCTTTGTAGCGTTGCTCATCGTCCAGGAGCATGGCCAAAGCCGAGAGGCGCAAAACCCGCACGGTGTCAGCCTTCCACTTGTTGCTGAAGTCTTCCACCCCTCGCATGAGCAAGTAGGGATCCAGCGCGCGCATTTTCATCTCCACATCCCGGATGATCTGGGCTTCCGCCGCCTGGATCTTGCGATAGGCGCTCAGGCGAAGGTCAAAGGAGGCTAGGTAGGTCTCCATGAACTGCAGCTCCTCATCCCTGAGATAGCGCCCGTCGGCAGCGATGCTCAGTTCGCGCAGTTGAGTCAGCATAGGGATCCCTGGGCAAGCTGGAATGAGAGTGGAAAAAACACCACCTATCCTGGCTGACGGCACAGCCTTGGTCCCTCAATCCTATCCCCAAACTCCTGGCCAGAAGAGGGGAATTGCAGGGATCCCCGGCAACCCTCTCAGTCAGGTTAATATTAATTAACAGTCTGTTGCTGCAAGAACCCACCCGACCCCAGATTGTTACCCACAAGTCGCCATCTGCGAGTTCGATTCAAAAACACCCTTTGGGAGGAAACACTTCCGTGAGTCAGAAAGGTAAAAACAAGAAATGGAGAAGCGCGGGGTTATATGCGCTACTGGCCATCGTCTTGATCTCTTTAGCCACCACCTTCTTGGGTACCCGCCCGGCTGAGCGTTTGGAGATCAGCTACTCCGACCTGATCAGCCGTGTTGAACGGGGCGAGGTCAGCAAAGTTTTGGTGGAGACGGCCCCGGATGGTCGCCAAGTTGCCATTGCCGAGGCAGAAATCAACAACCGCGCCACCCAAGTGCAGGTGAATCTGCCCCCCCTTACCCCTGAGTTTGAGAACACCCTGGTTGCCAACGGGGTGGAGCTGGCGGTACGCCCTGTTCAAGAGGAGGGGCTACTTGGGCGCATTCTCAGCACCTTCTTCCTGCCGGTTTTGCTCTTGCTGGGGCTCTTTTTCCTGCTGCGGCGGGCTCAAAATGGCCCAGGCAGCCAAGCTCTCAACTTCGGCAAATCCAGGGCACGGGTGCAGATGGAGCCGAAAACCCAAATTACCTTCAACGATGTGGCCGGCATCGATCAGGCCAAGCTGGAGCTGGCAGAAGTGGTGGATTTCCTGAAAAATTCAGAGCGCTTCACCGCTTTGGGAGCCAAGATTCCCCGCGGGGTGCTGCTGGTGGGCCCGCCCGGCACCGGTAAGACCCTGTTGGCCCGCGCCGTAGCCGGAGAAGCAGGTGTGCCCTTTTTCTCCATTTCCGGCTCCGAGTTTGTGGAGATGTTTGTCGGGGTCGGCGCTTCTCGCGTGCGGGATCTGTTCGAGCAGGCCAAGCAAAATGCTCCCTGCATCGTCTTCATCGATGAAATTGATGCAGTCGGTCGCCAGCGGGGAGCTGGCTTGGGAGGTGGCAACGACGAACGGGAGCAGACCCTGAACCAGTTGCTCACCGAGATGGACGGTTTTGAGGGCAACTCCGGCATCATCGTCATTGCGGCCACCAACCGACCGGATGTGCTGGATGCAGCGCTGCTACGGCCTGGCCGGTTCGATCGCCAAGTTACGGTGGATCGCCCCGATTTTCAGGGCCGGCTAGAAATCCTCAAGGTGCATGCCCGCGGCAAAACCCTGTCTGCCGATGTGGATCTGGAGAAATTGGCCCGCCGTACCCCTGGGTTTACCGGCGCCGACTTGGCCAACCTCCTGAACGAAGCGGCTATTCTGGCTGCCCGCCGCAACCTCACCGAGATCTCCATGGACGAGATCAACGACGCGGTGGATCGGGTGTTGGCCGGTCCGGAGAAGAAGGATCGGCTGATGAGCGAACGGCGCAAGGAGTTGGTGGCCTACCATGAGGCGGGCCATGCCCTGGTGGGATCCCTCTTGCCCAACTACGATCCCATCCAAAAAGTGACGATCATCCCCCGTGGCCAGGCGGGTGGTCTCACTTGGTTCATGCCCAGCGATGACGACATGGGGCTCACCACCCGTGCCCATCTGAAGAACATGATGACCGTTGCCTTGGGTGGGCGTGTGGCCGAAGAAGTGGTCTATGGAGAGTCGGAGATCACCACGGGGGCAGCCAGCGACCTGCAACAGGTGGCCCGCATCGCCCGCAACATGGTGACCCGCTTCGGTATGAGCGATCGCCTGGGAAATGTAGCCCTAGGTCGCCAGTACACCAACATTTTCCTGGGCCGGGAAATCGCCGCAGAACGGGATTTCTCGGAGGAAACAGCGGCCCTCATTGACGAAGAGGTGCGGCGGCTGGTGAACGAGGCCTACCAACGGGCCACCTACTTGATTCGGGAAAACCGTGCCCTCTTGGATCGGATCGCCCGTCGTTTGGTGGAGGCCGAAACCATCGATGGGGAAGAGCTGCAGGCCATCATCGACAACTCTGAGGTGGTGATGTTGCCCCCCGAAGAGGAGCCAGAACCGCTGACGCTTCCTATGGCCGTCAACGCTGGCGCCTAGTCTCTTGTCCCCAAGCTCAAACTTGGGATCCCTGCTTTTCCTCTTGAGGAGAGAGGGATCCCAATGTTTTGTATGATTTGCGCTGGGAGAGGGGGAGTCCACCCTAGCCGGCAACAGCCGAACCCAACAAAGTCCGGCTCGCCTCTGCTTCCAGGGGCTGAGGCTCGTAGATTTTCAGCACGTACTCCGCTACCATGCGGTCGGTGTTGAAAACGGGGTTGAGCGTGCGGATCGCCTCCTTCATGCGGGCAATCCAACGACGTGGGATCCCTTGCTCGTCCCGGTCGTAGAACATGGGGATCACCTCATACTCCAACAAGTCGTAGAGGGAGTTGGCGTCCAAGTCGTCTTGGGCAGCGGGATCCAGACCTTCGATTTCTTGGCCAATAGCCCAGCCATTGCGACCGTTGTAACCCTCCGGCCACCAGCCATCCAGTACCGACAAATTCAATCCCCCACTGAAGCCCACCTTTTGCCCTGAGGTGCCAGAGGCTTCCAGAGGGCGTCGCGGGTTGTTCAGCCACACATCGACCCCCTGCACCAAATTGCGACCGACATAGGCATCGTAGTTTTCGATGAAGGCGACCCGGTTGGCCACCTCAGGCCGGTTCGACCATTCCACCACCCGCTGGATCAGGCGCTTGCCCCCTTCATCCCGCGGATGGGCCTTGCCGGCGAAGATAATTTGCACAGGGTACTCTTTGTTGGTGAAGATGCGGGTAATTCGCTCCAGATTTCGCAGGATCAAATCTCCTCGCTTGTAGGTGCTGAAGCGGCGGGCAAACCCAATCGTCAAGACCTTGGGATCCAACAACTGGTTGACCGCTTGGATGCGTTCGTTGCTTTCGCCGCGATTGCGCCGGGCCCGCAACACTCGGTGACGGGTGAAAGACACCAGCCGCTCCCGCAGAGCTTCTTTGCGCCGCCACAGTTCTTCATCTGGGATCTCTTCCACCTTGGCCCACAGTTCCGGGTCTGACACCCGCTCCGGCCAATCGGGGCCCAAGTACTGGTCGTAGAGATTCCAGAAGAGGGGGGAAACCCAGGTACGGGCGTGAACCCCATTGGTAATGGAGCTGATGGGCACCTCATCCACCGATCGCTCAGGGTAGAGCACATGCCACATTTCGCGAGAAACCCGTCCGTGGAGCTTGCTTACGCCATTGGCTGCCCGCGCGTACCGCAAAGCCAGCACCGTCATGTTAAAGCGCTCCCAGGGATCCCCGGTGCGCCGAGCTCCCAAGGCCAAAAATTGTTCCCGCGTCAGGCCCAGTTGAGGCCAGAAGGAGGCAAAGAACGCATCCATCTCATTGGGGCTAAAGGCATCGTGGCCAGCCGGCACCGGTGTATGGGTAGTAAACACACATTTTTCCCGCACCTTGGCCTCCGCCGTCTCGAAGGGGGTGCCCCGCGCCACTTCCTCCCGCAGCAACTCCAGCGTCAGGAAAGCAGCGTGCCCTTCATTCATGTGATAAACCATGGGATCCAAACCCAACTGGCGCAGCAGGCGCACCCCACCGATACCCAGGATGCACTCTTGGGCAATGCGAGTATCGGTGCTGCCCCCGTAGAGGTGGGCGGTAATCCAGCGATCGATGGGGTCGTTCTCCGGCAGGTCGGTGTCCAGCAGAAAAAGAGGTACCCGGCCCACGTCCGCCCGCCAGGCCCGCGCCTTCACCAACCGCTGCCGCATCGCCACTTCCACCAACAGAGGGCTGCCATCCGGCTGGCGCACCAGAGTCAACGGCAGAGACTCAAACTCAGAGTCTTCGTAAAGCTCCCCCTGCCAGCCATTGTTGTCCAGGCGCTGTTGGAAGTAGCCCTGACGGTAGAGCAACCCGATGGCCACCAGGGGCACTCCCAAATCCGAGGCCGACTTGAGGTGATCGGCAGCCAACATACCCAGCCCGCCAGAGTAGGTGGGCAAAGACTCGTGCAAGCCGTATTCGGCACAGAAATAGGCGATGGGACGCTGCCAGTCGTAGGTTTTCATGGTGCGCTTGGCCCAGGTATCCTCAGCCGCCATGTACTTCCGATAGGACTGCACCATCCGGTTCAACGTGTTGAGGTAGTTCACATCGGTGGCCAAGGCTGCCAACCGCAAGTAGGAAACCTCCTCCAGCATGCGCACCGGGTTGTGGGAGGTTTTTTCCCACAGGGCGGGATCCATTTCCCGGAAAATGGTGAGGTGATCCGGGTTCCAAGTCCACCAATAGTTACGGGCGATCTCGCACAGGGGCGTGAGCGCTTCCGGCAGCACCGGACAACGTTCGGGAAAAGCAGGAGCTAAGGTGGCAATGGACATAGGACAGATACCTGGGGTTAAAGTTATGGGCTCGAAAAAGAAGAGGTAGAGGTCGATGCTGGTAAACGTATCTCAATTATTATTGAGCCGATCCTGAGGATCCCGAGAGGGGAATTCAAGATCTCTACAAAATCTTCACAAAATCTTCAGGGATGTAACCCAAATTTGCCCAGGCTTCTCTCGATCTTGTCATAGCAGCGCGGAGCCTTCAAAAGCAGCGTTCACAGGCAGCCCAGCTTTCGATTCCGGCAGAAGCTGCCCGTCTATCTTCAGAGATGGTGCAACGTTAGAGTTAACTCAAAGTTAACAAAATCTACAGAACCCCAACGAACCCTTGGGGAACCCCTCCGGTTCAATTAAAATGCTGCTTCTCATAAGCTCTTAAAAACTGCAGCTACTTTTGCTACCAATCGATTATTTTGTTGGCTTCTCCTTGAAGTTGAGCCTTAACGTCCTTCCACCACTGCCAAGGTGGTGTTGCGGTAGTAGTGGCTGAGGATCTGTTGGTAGGAGTAGTTCTGGCTGGCCATCCCAGCCGCTCCCCACTGGCTCATGCCGACGCCATGTCCGTAGCCGCGCCCCTGAACCTCAAAGAAAGCCGGGAATGTCCCTGCCACAGGAGCCAGGCTGGCCGTAGTGGTGGCCTCTCCGCGTGGACTAATGGCAATCTTTGTGCTGCGCAACCCAAGAGCCCGACGAAAATCGCCGGCATTGAGATCTTTGATCCCTTGGGATCCCGTCAAGCGCACCGTGATTGCCCGTCCCCACGGGGAGCTGCGCAGTACCTCCACAGAACGAATGGCACCGATCCCGGCAGCCAATTGCTGAATCTGTTGGGCAGGAACGGTGGCCGTCCAGCTAAACACCGGTGAGTGCTGATCGAAATCCGGCACCCCCTGTAAGTAGGGCCGCGACTCTAACCAGACGTTGCCTGCATCATCTGTATGTCCCCCCGCAGAGGAGTGGAAAACCGCATTGATCAACTGCCCCTGGTGGATGAGAACCTGCCCGGCGGTCTCACGGGCAGCCGCTTGGGTACGGCTGGATTCGGCAGCTACCCCCTTGTAAACCTGCCAATCGATCCCATTTCCTAAGTCAAAAGGCTGCTGGGAACGGCGACTGCGGTGGTAGAGGGCATAGGTGCGGGAGGCCACGGCTTGGGCTTTAAGAGCCTCCATGGGAAAACGGTGTCCCATCTCGCTGCCCACTACGCTGGAAACGTAGTCCTCCAAGCCAACTTGGTTGATGGCAATCACCCCACGCTCGCCGGGGATCAACTCCACCCAGCCACGGTACCAATTCTGGTCGATAAACACTAACCCATCGGAGGTGGTGGGCTGTAGGTAAAGACGTTCTCCCTGTTGGCCGGCCAAACTGACTGCTGAACCCGAACGGCTGGCCTGCAGCGGTTGCATGGCCTGAACCTCTGCCAGGGGTTGTCCCTGGGCATTCAACAGGCGGGCTCCAGTAGAGCTGCCGATCGTGACCTGAGACTTGTTGACGGCAACAGCCACCCGCAGCAGCACCCGTGCTTGCACCGGAAAAGTTAAGCACAGCCAAGCCCAAACCAGAAGGGCAATACTCCTAAGCCAAGCTGATGGGAGAGGAGAAAAGGAGAGGGCAATAGTCACACACCAATCCTCTGTGAAAGACTACCCGCCGCTGGGCATAGCCAGCGAGGGATCCCAGACAAGTCGGGTTTTGAGAATCCAGGCATAGGGCCGACGCACCCTCAACAACCCAAGCGGCCACCGTTGGGCTCAAGAGATCCCGCACTCGGAAAGCCTTTTTTGAGGCTGGTGCGGGATCCCGGGCAAGGGCCAGCCGAACCCGTTATGACAGTATCAAAAACATCCTGCAGATGCACGACTTCAACCCAGAATTTTCCGCCCCCAGTCCCTCGGTCAGGATTCAGCCGGCTCAGAGGGGATCCCGCGGCGGCGGCAAAACCACTGCTGCAATAGGCGTCGACACTCGACCTCGCAAACTCCGCCGATGATCTCCGGGCAATGGAAGCTGGCAGCGGAGGCAGGCAAATTGAGTACACTGCGCAAAGCCCCGGCCTTGGGATCGTCTGCACCGTAAACCACCTGAGCCAGCCGCGATTGGCTGATGGCCCCGGCACACATGGGGCAAGGCTCAAGCGTGACGTACAGCCGACAGCCCCGCAGTTGCCAATCTCCCAGCCGTTGCCCTGCCTGCCGTAGGGCTAGGATCTCCGCATGGGCCGTGGGATCCCGATCCCGTTCCCGCCGGTTACTGCTCAGGGCCAACAGCTCTTCCCCTGGCCCGACCACCAGAGCTGCCACCGGCACCTCTCCGGCTTCTCCCGCTTGCTCAGCTTCTCGCAAGGCCAACTGCATCCAGGCGCGGTGGCGCTGCCACAGATCCCACCCTTGCGGCTCGGAGGAATGGAGCTCGCTCGGATCCCCGATCATTTTGGGTGTTTCGAGCACTGCCTTTGCCCGCAAGATTTGCTAAGGTGAACACACATACCCCGAAATCCGAAAGGAAGAGTAAAAATAGGTAGAATAGGCCAGGAGTGAACTGAGTTTCGACGGCGTAAGTCAGGGAGCTGGTTCACGCCTTTTGAGTCTTGGCGATACGGCTTAGCTTTGGGAGGGATCATGGCGCGGATTCTACGGCACACACTTTTGGCGATGGCTCTGTTTGGTGGAGGCGTCGCGGGTGGGGTCTGGCTATCGTCTCGATCGGGGCAGGAGTGGTTACAGCAAACTCCTCTGGTCACTTGGACGCAACGGGCCGGTGAGGGAGTAGGATCCCTTTTGCCCTGGTCTGAGCCCCGCCCTGAGGCTGCGAATTCTGCCCCTCCCGCCGATGCCGTCCGGCCTTCTAATTTTATTGCCGCCGTTGCCCAAAAGGTCGGCCCAGCGGTGGTGCGCATCGATGCCACCCGCACCGTGTCGAGGGGGGTCAACCCAGAACTGTTCAACCAGCCCCTGTTTCGCCGCTTCTTTGGGGATCAACTACCGCAGTTGCCGCAGGAGTTTCGGCAAGAAGGCACCGGATCGGGGTTTATCATCGACGCCAGTGGCCTGATCCTCACCAACGCCCATGTGGTGGAAGGCAGCGAGCGAGTCAGGGTTCATCTGCTGGATGGGCGCACCTTTGAAGGAGAGGTGAAGGGCTCAGATCCGGTTACCGATATCGCAGTGATCAAAATTGAGGGGGAGAATCTGCCCACGGTTACTTTGGGTAACTCTGACTTGGTGCGACCAGGGGATTGGGCTATTGCCATTGGCAACCCGCTGGGCCTAGACAATACCGTGACTGCCGGGATCATCAGTGCTGTTGGGCGCTCCTCCGGGCAAATTGGGGCTGTCAACAAGCGGGTGACTTTCCTGCAAACGGATGCGGCCATTAACCCCGGCAACTCGGGTGGCCCACTGCTGGATGCGGAAGGCCGCGTGATTGGGGTGAATACGGCCATCTTCCAGCGGGCCCAGAGTGTGGGCTTTGCCATCCCCATCAACCGCGCCATGGAAATTGCCGAGCAACTGATCCGTGACGGTCGGGTAGAACACGCCTTCTTGGGCATTCGCATGATCACCCTCAACCCTGACATTGTGGCGCGCCTCAACCGCGACCCCGCTCGTCCCACCACGCTGACAGTGGAAGAAGGGGTCTTGATCGGGCAGGTGATTTCGGGATCCCCGGCTGAGGAGATTGGCTTGCGGGAGGGGGATGTGATCACTGAAATCAATGGGCAGGCCATCCGCGATGCCGAGCAGGTGCAGCAGTTGGTGGAAGCCGCCGGGGTGGGCAATACGCTGACGCTGCGGGTCATCCGCGATGGACAGGCGCGCACCTTCCAGGTGAAAACTGGAGTGCTGCCCTCGGACTTCTAGGGGGCCTCCATAGGCCAGCAACTCTCTGATCCCTGTGACAGAATGGCAGTAGGGGCAGGGATCCAGATATGGCTTGGGCAGTTGGTGAACAATTGCAAGGGGGACGCTACCGCATCGAGGCCGTTTTGGGGGAGGGGGGCTTCGGCATCACCTACCGGGCCTGGGATAGCGTTCGCGCCGACCAGGTGGTTATCAAAGTTTTGAACGACAGCCTTCGTGAGGATCCCGACTATCCCCGCTTCCAGCAGAACTTCATGAACGAGGCGCTGCAACTGGCCCGCTGCCACCATCCCCATGTGGTGAAGGTGGAAGAAGTGATCTGGGAGCAGGAGCGCTGGTGTATTGTGATGGAGTACATCCGCGGCCAGACTCTGCACCAGCTTCTGCGGCAAAAAGGGCCGTTGCCCCTGCCGGAAGCCCTGCGCCTGACGCGGGAGGTGGGATCTGCCCTGATGGCCTTGCACGAACAGGGGATCCTGCATCGGGATGTGAAGCCATCCAACATCATGGTGCGGGAGGGATCCCAGCAGGCGGTGTTGATCGACTTCGGCCTGGCCCGCGGCTACACCCAAGGTCTGATCCAACGCCACACCTCCTACGGCACCGATGGCTATGCTCCTCTAGAGCAATACGACAGCTTGCGCCGCCGCGGCGCCTTCACCGATGTCTACGCCTTGGCAGCAACCCTCTACACGGCGCTGACGGGGATGGTGCCTATGTGTGCGCCAGTGCGGGCCACAGGCCGCCAGTTGGATACCCCTCGCAGCCTTAACCCCAACATTCCCGAGGTTGTGGAGGCTGCCATTCTCAAAGGGATGGCTCTCCACCCAGAAGAGCGCCCGCAAACCATGGCCGAATGGTTGGCACTGTTGCCGGCAGAAGCCTCTCAAGAAGAGAGAAAGCGGGTTGCTTTTGAGCCGGCCATCCACACCCAAGAGCTGCGGGAGCTGGAGCAGGTCTTGGCCCAGACCCCGGAACCGCAAGATGGGCTGGAACAGCTTTTGGCCAGCCACTCGGCAGAAGAGCTGGAGCAACTGGTGGCACCGCCCACCCCCCCGACGGTGAAAAGAGAGACAGGGCCCGGATCCCTGATTTTCCCGGAAGTCTGTCCAGAAGGGCAGGGAAGTCGAGAGGGATCCCAGCCCGGAACCCTCTCTTGGCCAGAGTGGGTGGGGGAAGCAGCCCCTGCCTTGCAAGGTTTGTGGGATCGGCTGCAAGCGGGGCAGTGGGGGGAAGCGGATCGCTGGACGACCGCCTTGATGTTAAAACTGAGCGGGCGCTCGCAGGTGGGCTTTTTTGATCCCAAGGATATTCAAGCCTTCCCCTGCCCAATGCTGCGCTTGATCGACCAACTGTGGGTGCGGGCCAGCCAAGGGCGCTTTGGCTTTAGCGTTCAAAAGCAACTGTGGCAAGGATGCGACCCCGGAGGAACCTCAATAGGCAGATCGCGATCCTTCTCCGCCTTGCCCCGCGAAGAGTGTATGGGGGAAGCCGTGGGTTGGCGGATCCAAGGTCGCTGGCTGGGGTACGGCGAGCTCAAAACCAGCCTGGATGCACCGCCAGGACATCTGCCTGTCGGCTTTTTTTGGGGCTACTCGGGTGGCTTGCGCTCGGCGCTGCTGACGCTGGATCGAGTGGTGCTGAAAAAGCTAAAAGCCTGTTTCTAAAAAACCTGGCTTGAAATGACTAAAATGGGTAGCCATCAATTCTTGAAAGGGGAGATGCTCTTTTCTTGTGGGTTTTCGCGAATAGCTAGACCCAAGTGAATCAATGCCGTCTCAACGGTATTGACCTGCTCTGCTAAAGTTTTCCACCCTCTTGCCTTTAAGCCATAACATTTGCCAAAGTAAGCTCGAGCTGCTGCAAAGGAAGCAAAGGTTTTTTTAAGAGTCGCTACGGTCCAGGGCTTGGCATTCAGCCGCAGCCAATTTCGTTGACCTTGCTGCTGTTGCTCGGTGATGAGTTGGTCTGTCAAGCTAACAAGCTCAGCATAGTTGCGCCGCGAGGTCGCGATTGCCGTTTCAAGACTCTCGATGAGACCCATGGTTGTTCTCCTGAGGCAACTTCCCTTGATAAGACTCCTGTTCTTTCTCCTGAAGCAACTTTCTAGAACCGGCAGAGAGCAAGTTGGTTTCAAAAACAGACTTGATGTTGTTCAGGTAACTTTGCAATAAGCTCTTAACCCATAGGATGGGAATTTGGTTTACCGCATTCTGAAGCTGGTCGAAGAGATGCTTGAGCTGCTTCAGAGCTACGATAGCATGACCGAGAACTTCTTGCGCTTGAAGCTGCTCTTCCACAAGCTCTCTCATTCTGTTGGCTAGCCGCTGATTCTCAAGTTCTTTCTCGGTGAGCAAACTAAGAGCTGCTTCCTCAGTCTCGACTATTTTAAATTCAAGTTTTTGGTTCTGCTCTTCCAGAAACTCAATCTGCTTAGTTAGTAAATCCGCCTCAACCCTAAAGCTAATACCTCTATTCGCTGGAAAGCTAATAAGTAGGTCGCTGTACTCTTGCTCTTGAAGCTGCAGCTCTCTGAGTACAGGCTCTGCTAGTTCGGATAAGACTTTGTGAGCTAATCCTACTTTCAAAGTATCTCCGCCGCCGTGTCCGGGAATAGGAATTCTTAAATCACCCCGAACAGCCTGCGTGCTATGTCTGGCACGTCGCTGAACAATTTCCCAGCCCCACTCTTTTGCTTGACGCAAAATATCCCGTTTTCGCCAATTCCTTGGAGCCTGAATAATGGCTTGGATATTTCTCTGCTGCTCTATAATTTCATTTCGCCTCTTGATGAGATACCCTAGCTCTTCTTCGTCGGACATATGATAACATCCTTAGATGAGACTTTCACACTTAGCCTATTCGGTCTTTACGGAGACTAGGGGAAAGTTATGCGGCAAAGCCTTACATCTCAAAAAACATTGATACTAAGAAATATTTTGTAGCTTTGTCCGCGATCTTCCTCAGTAATTCCCAGGACAATCTAGAGGCAGTCAGACTTGGTTCTGCTTGCGAAAAAGGGTGAGTGGCTGGGGTTGGGGAGCTTACAGCCGGCTTGGAAGGGCCAAAAATCACCTGCCGGTGGGCTGTTCCGCGAATACTCAGGCGGCCTGCGCACGGCG
Organism: Synechococcus sp. R55.2; assembly: GCF_047462075.1. Taxonomy (NCBI): domain Bacteria; kingdom Bacillati; phylum Cyanobacteriota; class Cyanophyceae; order Synechococcales; family Synechococcaceae; genus Synechococcus; species Synechococcus sp. R55.2. The sequence continues at coordinate 99 of NZ_JANSIH010000247.1, read as the reverse complement.
CTGCCGATGCTGAAAAGGCTAAAAGCCTGCCTCTAAAAAAACTCCCCTCTCCCAGAGGAGAGGGGTCAGGGGCGAGGGATCCAAGAGCCTTAGTAGCGA
>NZ_JANSIH010000246.1:0-682 GCF_047462075.1 Synechococcus sp. R55.2 | reverse complement strand
GCAAGCCAAGTTCCCAATCCCGATCTTCTTCTCATCGACGGTGGCGAGTTTACAGGCTGGTACGACCTGCAAGCCTTCATAGAGCGGGGTGCTCGTCCCAAGTATATTGCCTTGAATGATATCCTTGCTTTCAAGAACAACCGCTCTTTCAGGGAGCTTCCTAGCTGTGGCTACCGACTCATTCGCTGGGGAAATGCCCGCAACGGCTTTGCCATCTTTAAGGATATTAAAGCTACCCTTCCTATTCATTTCTTCACCATTGTATTGGATGGACAACCCTACATTGAGCGCCACTACTCTGTCCTCTGTCAGTTGGATAGGTTAGGGATCCCCTGGCAATGGGTGGTGGTTGAGGGCGTTGCTGCCTTGCGGCATGACACAGGGTGGTGTTTGGCCAACGGTGGCCGGATCCCTGAGAGGTACTTTCAAGGGCACAGCTTGGATGGTACGGTCGAATACTTGAGGGACTTGGCAGCCAAAGACAGCCGTGTTCGGCTTGTTCAGAAGCCCGATGGCCAGTTTTGGGATGGCAAAATTGAAATGGTTAGGGCAGCCCAACCTGACTATCCCTGCTTGCTGTGGCAGTTGGATGCAGACGAAATTTGGACAGTCGAACAAATCCGGCGTGCTCATCGACGCTTTGAAGGAGTTCCCTCTCTAGAGGCGGCGGAGTTCTACTGTC
>NZ_JANSIH010000245.1:0-4994 GCF_047462075.1 Synechococcus sp. R55.2 | reverse complement strand
AGTATAGTTGAGCTTATTATTGACTAGAGTCATGCTCTACTCTTGCGTTGTATCACGCCCAAGGCGGGATCCGAAACACAACCCCGTACTGCCCGCCCCACCTCTGGTGAGGTTTTTGCTATGCCTGCGGGAGGGGAACTGCAACGCTGCTGCAACGAGGCTGCGAACGGCTTGGCCAAGGAACTTCCGAGCCTGTTAAGACCGTGTCGAGGAGCGCTTGCTCAGGCGCACAGGATGCCACTGCACGGTTTCGCCGGGGGAAACTTCGATCTCACAGGCGGTGTCGATCAGCCGCTGTGCCTGCGCTTGAGGGGTGGGATAGCGGGCCAGATCTGCATCCACCAAGTGGGGATGTTCCTGCAACAGCCGCACGAGAAACTCCTGCAATTCCTCAGGGCTGAGAAATTGCTCCGGCAAGCCCGGGATCAGCAGCACATAGTGGTTGGCAGCACGTAACAGTTCGGGTTCTGAGTCTAACATGGTGTGGGGTTGGGCGTCTTTTTTCCATCATGAACCAACGGGTTGCGCCTCTCTTGATATCCTGAAAAAGACTTTCCTTGCTCTTGTCCTCCGTCTTGTTGGCGTTTGAGATTTGCTTTCCCTATGGCCAAGCCGCGCACCCTCTCTGGCATTCAGCCCTCTGGCGAACTGCATTTGGGCAACTACTTGGGGGCAATTAAAAACTGGGTGGCCGAGCAGGAGCACTACGAGAACTTTTTTTGCATCGTCGATCAACACGCCATCACCGTCCCTCAGGATCCCAAGCTGCTGAGGGAGCGAACCCGTTCGCTGTTTGCCCTTTATTTGGCCTGCGGTCTCAGCCTGGAGCATTGCGTGCTATTCGTCCAGTCCCACGTGCCTGCCCATACGGAGCTGGCCTGGCTGTTCAACACCATCACCCCCATGAACTGGGCGGAGCGCATGATCCAATACAAGGAGAAGAAAGAAAAACAGGGAGAGGAGACCAGCGTTGGCTTGTTCAGCTACCCGATTTTGCAGGCGGCGGATATTTTGCTCTACCAGCCCAAGTATGTGCCGGTGGGGGAGGATCAGCGGCAGCATATTGAGCTGTGTCGGGATATTGCCCGCCGCTTCAATGACCGTTTTGGAGAGGTGTTTCTGATCCCGGAGGCCCTGATTCGTCCGGAGGGGGCGCGGGTAATGAGCTTGACCGATGGTACGCGCAAGATGTCCAAGTCGGATCCCTCGGATTTCAGCCGTATTCATCTGCTGGATGACCCGGATACCATCCGCAAGAAGATCCAAAAATGCAAGACCGACCCCATTCGGGGCATTACTTTTGACGATCCGGCTCGTCCCGAAGCCCACAATTTGTTGACGATTTACATGCTCACCTCCGGCAAAAGCAAGGAGGCGGTGGCGGCTGAGTGTGCCGAGATGGGGTGGGGACAGTTCAAGCCCCTCCTCGCCGACAGCATCATCGCTGCCCTGGAGCCCATTCAGCAGCGCTACCGGGAACTGTGGAGCAACCCCGACCACCTGCTCGTTCTGATTCGGGAGAATGCCGCTAAGGCCCGGGCCATCGCCGAGCAAACGCTACAAAGGGTGAGAGAGGCCATGGGGTTCTTGCCCCCCTAAGGGATCCCTGCCCAAGCTTTGATCAGTCGGGGTTGCCATCGCGGATCTCGACGGTGCTGAAGGCGCTCACCAGCCAGTCTAAACCCAGCTCCGAGAGGATCCCTTTCCAGCCCAGGCGCAGGCGCTCCTGCCATTCTTGCCGGTGGTTAATCAAGTACACACAGACCAGAGTGATGCCCACTCCCAGCCATTGCAGCCGCGTCAGCGATTCCCCCAGAAAGGTGCTGCCAAACAGCAGGGCAAAGATGGGGGTGAGGAAGGTCAGGGAACTGAACTCGGTGAGGTTTTCCTGGGAGGCGAAATAGAAGAAGAGGGCATAGGCCAAGGCGCTCCCCATCACCGAAGCGTAGAGAAGGCCCAGCCAGTGGGTTCCGCTCAGGTGTTGCCATTGCTGAGTCTCCGTCAGTCCCGACAGCAGGATCAAGGGCAGGCTGCCCAACACCATGTGCCAGCCCGTCGCCAGCACCGGATCCGCCACCTCCGCCACCTTGGGCATCATCACGGTGCCGATGGCCATCGACAGGGAGGCCATCAACATCCAAACGACGCCGGCCCCCAACTGCAGGGATCGCTCGCCGGATAGGCCGATGAGGCCAATGCCGAAAACTCCCAGCCCCAGGCTCAGCCAGCCTAGGGATCCCATCCGCTCGCGGTAAAACCAGGTGGCCATCAAAGCCACCGCCAGCGGCTGCGAGTCAATGAGCACGGATCCCAGGCCCGCCCCTGTCTCTTTCAGCCCTTGGGCCAAAAATCCCTGAAAACATGTGCCATCCACCAGCGCAAACGCCAACACCCATAGCCAGCCGCGCAGCCCTCTGGGATGCCATGCGTGAGACGCAGAACCCCGCCCCTGCCAGAGCCGAAAGGCCAGAACCAGGATCCCTGCCGGCAGCAACCGCAGAATGGCAATGAAGAGGGGGGTGGTCTCGGAGAGGGCATCTCGCATCACCACCATCGCCGAGCCCCACAGGAAAAAGGGGGCAATCATCAGGAGGCGTTGCCAGATAGGCTGAAAGAACAGGTCAGACTGAGCCATAGGTGCTTCAAACTTGGAGACGGAAGTTAACCCCATGTTAAGCGCTGGGGCAGCTCAGTTACAAATCTTAACTGTTGATGCATATTATGCCTGGCATGGAATCCCTGGAGGGCTTTCTCAACCTGGACAAGCCGGCGGGGCTCACCTCCCACGACTGTGTGGCAGTGGTGCGGCGGGTCTTGCGCACCCGCAAGGTGGGGCATGGGGGCACCTTGGATCCGGCGGCAACGGGGGTTTTGCCGATTGCGGTGGGACGGGCAACACGCTTTTTGTCGTTTTTGTCGGGGGATAAGGTGTATCAAGCAACCTTCCGATTGGGACAGCGCAGCGACACCGACGATGCCGAAGGGCAGATCCGGGTGGGATCCCCTTGTCCTGGGTTGAGTCGCGAGCAGGTAGAGCAGTGCTTGCGGGAGTTTACCGGCGAGATCTGGCAGGTGCCGCCCCTCTACAGCGCCCTTAAGCGCCAGGGGAAAAAGCTCTACCAGTTGGCCCGTGCCGGCGTGGAGGCTGCGGAACTCCAGTTGGAGCCGCGGCGGGTGGTCATTCGGCAACTGCGCATCCTGGGCTGGCGAGCCGGAGACTTTCCGGAAGTGGATCTGGAAGTTGCCTGTGGCCCCGGCACCTACATTCGTGCCCTTGCCCGCGATGTGGGGGAAAAATTGGGCTGTGGAGGGCTGATGAGCCGGCTGCGACGGCTGCAAAGTGGCCCCTTTCGCATCGCAGAAAGCCTGCCCCTGGAGAAATGGCGGGGATCCGGGGATCCCGCTGCCGCCCTGTTGCCCATTGAGTGGGGATTTGCCGATTGGGGTGCGGTACAGCTCTCTTCCGCCGAAGCGAAGCAGTGGCTGCAGGGTCAGGCCATTCCCCTCGACCGGCCCATTATCGGTGCCCCTACTTTGCGGGTGCTGGATGAGGAGGGCAAGTTTTTGGGCTTGGGGTACAGTCAGGCAGGTCAGCTCAAGCCGCTGCGGGTGTTGTCGCCGGATCCCTAGAGTGTTGCAGAAAGGTTACATTTTTGTAACAACATTGGCCATTGTCTCAGAGGGAAGTGGGAAAGAAACCCCCGCATGCTAAACTTCTGAGGGCGAAGGGGAGCCTGAAGCGTTGCCGTTGCCGGGCTCTGGCTCGATTTTCCAAGGTTGACCTTTGGATGTTGTCCGGCAAAATCTCTTCTCATTTTTTCATCTCAAGCTACTTTACAAAATAAAGTCACAAGAATGGAGCTGGGGATATGCGGGATGCCGTAACCACACTGATCAAAACCTACGACCTGACGGGCCGCTACTTGGATCGGGAGGCAATGGATGCGCTCAAGGCTTTTTATGACTCGGGGCTGCGGCGCATCAAGGCCGTGAACGTGATCAATCTCAACTCGGTGGATATCGTCAAAACGGCTGCTGCGGCCATGTTCGCCCAGGTGCCAGATCTCATTCGTCCGGGAGGCAACGCCTACACCACCCGCCGCTATGCCACCTGTTTGCGGGATATGGACTACTTCTTGCGCTACGCTTCCTACGCGCTGGTGGCTGCCGACAACAGCATTTTGGATGAGCGAGTCTTGGCCGGCTTACGGGAGACCTACAACTCCCTCGGTGTGCCCATCGCCCCGACGGTGATTGGCATTCAAAACATGAAAACCCGCACCCTGGAGCTGCTTGGCTCTGGCGAAGACTACAGCTTTGTGGCCGAGCCCTTCGATTACCTGAGCGCCAAGCTGAGCGAAACCGATATCTAAACCGATATCTAAGCGCCTGCTCTTATTCGTCGGCGTAGGGATTGGCCGGCACCGGTATCGGCTCCACCTGCTCGGCAGCGATTACCAACTGAGATTGGCCATCCCGCTGCTCCACGGCCATGCGCCCCTCCAGACGCAGCCAACTGTCGGCAGTTAACTGCTCTGCCTCTGGCCAGCGCACCGGCAAGCCCACAGGGTAAGCATCGGCAGCACAGCAGCTAACCAAAAACCGGGCAATAACAAAATGGTCGGGTTGCTTGTCGGGAATGACGAACCCCTGCACCCGCACCGGCTGGTCTTCATAGGTGTAGGGATCCGGGTAAACATCCAAGGTGCGCACCCAGTCCAGCAGAGTACGCTGACGCGGGTCGAGCTTGGGGCGAAAAGCCTGCGGCTGGCTACGAGATACCCCCAGATAGGGAGATACCCCTCGGTTGAGGGCAGTTTGGCTGGAGAGCGGGCGTGGCTCGACCCAAAACCCCAGCAGGGCCGTCAGGATCAACAGTCCTGCGCCCAGCCGCGGCCCCAGTAGCGAGGAATGGACTTCAGAAGAAGGGACTTTGGCTCCTCGCCAACGGCCAATCCCCAAGCCCAACAGACACATTTCTCTTATACACATCT
>NZ_JANSIH010000244.1:0-685 GCF_047462075.1 Synechococcus sp. R55.2 | reverse complement strand
GCTGTCCTTGGGCAACCGCCCAGTCTTTCAGAGCAGACAAGGATTGCCCCAGCAGCGGAATGGGTAGGGCCGACATCAATACCATCTTAGACGAGATCTCAAGAGGCACAGGAGTCCGGCTCCTCTACTCTAGCCTGTCCCTGCAACCCAATCCCCTTCAAGAACTCCGTCCGAGTGGCGCGAACGGCCTCGTCGCCACAGGGTTGCGGTTCCCCTGCCCATGGCAACAACTCCGCCAGAGACAGGGCGGGTGACGGTAAGCAACAATGCTCTCTTAAATCCCTTAAATTCCCTTAAATCAAGTTGCCCAAGGGCTTTTCCACCCCGCACTCAAGTACAGGGCTACCAAGCTATTCCCTGGTGTAGTTTTGTAGAGTGTGTTATGGAGTGCGCCATCGGGACGGAGTCCCTGACAGTTGGACAAAGTCTGCAGGATCAGGAGCGCTCGATCTGAATCTTCTCGATTTCAATCCATTGAATCCATCTGAACCTATGTCTGTTTCCCCACAACTGGCTCAACTGGCCACCTGGATGGCAGGGCACTTCAACAACCTACAACAGGCGATTGCAGAGCCCGTCTGGTTTGCCAACATTCATGTGTACCAATGCCCCTTGCCTTGGTCGGTGTTGCAGGGGGTGGGGTTTTACGTGGAGCAACTGTACGACATTTATCCTGAGCAGCCCT
>NZ_JANSIH010000243.1:0-686 GCF_047462075.1 Synechococcus sp. R55.2 | reverse complement strand
CTCACCCAAGTACAGAGCTGGGATCTCACCCCGTCGGGCTATCGAGTGCGCTACCCCGGTCGCTTCAGTTGGCAGCTTTTGTTGTGGCAATACCGCTATTGGTTAGTGCTGCTGCTGGCCCTTTTGCTGGCAGTAGGAGCCTGGAATACCTACCAACGCTTGGCCCGCCGCCCTGAGTCGCCCACCCTTTCCTAGGGGGGTTGGCAGAGGACTTCCGGTTAAACCAGACTTGAGCCAAGCAAGGACTCCGTCCCACTTGCGCGAATAGGGTTTCCAGCCATGCTCCAGTCCCTCAAATCCTCGCTTTTGCGCACGGGCTACCTTACCCGGCAGCAATTGGCTGAGGCTGAGGAGTATCGCGAAGCAGCTAGTTGCTCCTTGCCTAGGGCTCTTTGGAGCTTGCGAGTCATGCACCCGGACAAGTTTGTCAACTTGTGTCGCCAGATTCTGGACCGGCCTAGGCTGAGAGACTGGCTGCTCAAGCACTCCCTAGATCCAGAGCTGCCTTGGCTGATTGAGCCTATTGATTTGGTGCCGGTGCGCTTTTTGCCCTGTGGCTGGCTCGACCCGCAAACTGTTGTGGTGGCCACAGAAGAGCCGGGCTTCCCCGCCATTTGGCAGTCTGTGAAACACCTGTGCCCGGAAGCAGAAAAACTCTGGGAGATCCCAGCCACTGAAAAGCAGAT
>NZ_JANSIH010000242.1:0-5062 GCF_047462075.1 Synechococcus sp. R55.2 | reverse complement strand
GGTCTGCAAACCCCCACCGAGGCTGCCGATTGGATCCCGCTGCTGGCCGAGATCCCCCATCAGTTGCAAAGCCGCCGCCTCTGCTGCAGCCAAGCCCAAAACCGCCTGGCGGGCAAGCCTCCCCCCGGCCCTGCCCCCTTTGGCTACCGCCGCGAAGGGGAACGCTACGTGCTGGATCGCCGGCAGGCCAGCATCATCCAAGATTTTTTCCAGCACTTTCTCCTCTACGGATCCCTGCGGCAGGCGGTGCGCTTTTTGGAAGAAAAACACCACAAGCGGATTTCTGTGGCCACCGGACGCAACTGGCTGCTCAACCCGGTATACCGCGGGGATCTGGCCTATGCCGACGGCACCACCCTGCGGGACACTCACCCGGCCCTTCTCAGCCGCACGGAAGCCGCCCAGATCGATCGCTGGCTCAAACGCAACCAAGGGATCCCTCGCCGCAGCGCCAGTGCTCCCCGCGCTTTGGCCGGCCTGGTTCATTGCTGCGCTTGTGGCAGCCTTCTGCGCATTGTGCAAACCACCCCTCGCAAGGGGAAAAAGAACGGATCCCCCTACCTCTATCTGCGCTGCCAAACCTGTCGCTACAGCCTCCCCTACACCGAAGTCCTGCAGGAGGTGATCCGGCAGGTGTGCGAACAACTGCCCCAACGCGCCCAGACGCTGGATCGACAAGCCCTCACCCAAGTCCGCCAAGAGCTCCAAGCCCAAATCCAGGCCAACGCCGAGCGGCTGCGGCAATTGGAAGAGCTGCAGCAATCTGGACTAATGGACGAGGCCTCCCTAGCCCAGCGTCGCTACCAGTTGCGAGCAGAGACGGCCCGCTTGGCCCAAAAGCTGGAGCAACTCCCCCCCGCCAACCTCACCCAGACCATCCAAACCCTCTCCATCCCGCCCTTCTGGCAAGACCTCAGCGAGACCGAACGGCGTGCCTACCTGCGGGAATTCCTGCGCAGGATCGAGGTGGATTCTGCAGGAGCGGTGCGAGTTACTTTTGCCTTCGATCCCTGAGAGCGAAGGGTTCCCCCCACCTTCCCCCCAGAATTGAGACCATTCTTGATTCTTTCTCAGCCCAAACCTGCCTCAGCGCCAAGCCAAGAGGACGGGATCAGCGCCATGGCATAGCTGAATCCTTCCCGATTTGGGTGAATTGTCATCTGGAATTGTTTTCTTTTGATCACTGATGAAAGTATATCTAAAACTAAAATCGGGAAAAACATCAAAAATCGACTTGAGAAGCCCTGGGAACTTTCTTAGGACCATTTGCAAGATCTGGGAACTTCTAGCTTTTTGAGGGATCCACCTTTATCCTTCGCAACAGTTCTCAGGGGGCGGGTTGGCTGCCGATAATGTCCCTTGTCTGCCCCATGGAGGAACGCGCTGTGAAATTGGCGGTTTACGGAAAAGGTGGGATCGGCAAATCCACCACCAGTTGCAACATCTCGGTGGCCTTGGCCAGGCGGGGCAAAAAGGTCTTGCAGATTGGCTGTGATCCCAAGCACGACAGCACCTTCACCCTGACCGGCTTTCTCATCCCCACCATCATCGACACCCTGGAAGCCAAGGGCTATCACCACGAAGACATCTACCCAGAAGATGTGATCTACCGCGGCTACGGCGGCGTGGACTGCGTGGAAGCGGGTGGGCCCCCGGCAGGGGCCGGCTGTGGCGGCTATGTGGTGGGGGAAACCGTCAAACTCCTGAAGGAGCTGAACGCCTTCGATGAGTACGATGTCATCCTCTTCGATGTGCTGGGGGATGTGGTGTGCGGCGGTTTTGCGGCTCCCCTCAACTACGCCGACTACTGCCTGATCGTAACCGACAACGGCTTTGATGCCCTGTTTGCCGCCAATCGGATTGCTGCCTCGGTGCGAGAAAAGGCCAAAACCCGCAAGCTGCGGTTGGCCGGGCTGATCGGCAATCGCACCAGTAAGCGGGATCTAATCGACAAATACGTCTCGGCAGTTCCCATGCCGGTTATCGAGGTGCTTCCCCTCATTGAAGATATTCGCGTCTCGCGGGTCAAGGGCAAAACCCTCTTCGAGATGGCGGAAACCGATCCCAGCCTGGAGCCTGTCTGCCAGTACTACCTGAACATCGCCGATGAGCTGCTGGCCCGTCCGGAAGGGATCGTGCCCCAACCTGCCGAGGATCGGGAGCTGTTTGCTTTGCTCTCCGACTTTTACAACACTCCAGCCCGCCAACTGGCCTTGGTGTAAGGGATCCCCTGCCGGCTTGGGCAGTGTGTCCAAAAATGAAGCCACTGTTTCGGAAGACTGTCGCAAACCTTATCAATTTGTTGTCCGATCCGCTTTCCCCCCCAAGATGGATCCTGTAGGGATCCCGCTTTGGGAAGGAAATGGCACAGGAGTTGGATATGCAAGGACAAGAGCAACCCACCGTCGTGATTACCGGAGCTTCCTCGGGTGTTGGCCTATACTCAGCTTTGGCCTTGGCCAAGCGCGGCTGGCACGTGGTGATGGCCTGTCGGGATCTGGACAAAGCCTACCGGGCGGCCCAGCAAGTGGGGATCCCCCAGGGCAGCTATACCCTGATGCAGATCGATCTGGCCAGCTTGGCCAGCGTGCGGCGGTTTGTCGAGCAGTTCCGCAACTGGGGCCGTTCCTTGGACGCCTTGGTCTGTAATGCCGCCATCTACATGCCCCTGCTCAAGCAGCCCCTGCGCAGCCCGGAAGGATATGAGCTGACCATGGCCACCAACCATCTGGGGCATTTCTTGCTCTGCCACTTGATGCTGGAGGATCTGAAACGCTCCACCTATCCAGATCGGCGGCTGGTGATCTTGGGCACGGTTACCCACAATCCCAAGGAGCTGGGGGGTAAGATCCCACCCCAACCCCACCTGGGGGATCTGCGGGGATTTGCCCAGGGCTTTAAGGATCCCATCAGCATGGCCGATGGCGGCAAATTTGATCCGGTGAAAGCCTACAAAGACAGCAAAGTCTGCAATATCCTCACCATGCGCGAGCTGCACCGCCGCTTCCACGAAAGCACTGGCATCACCTTCCTCTCCCTCTATCCGGGGTGTGTAGCCACCACGGCTCTGTTCCGCCATCACTATCCCCTGTTTCAAAAACTTTTCCCCTGGTTCCAAAAAAACATCACGGGCGGATTTGTTTCTCAGGAATTGGCCGGAGAGCGGGTGGCCCAAGTGGTGGCCGATCCCGAGTTTCGTCGGTCGGGATTCTACTGGAGCTGGGGTAACCGGCAACGCAAGAATGCCAAGCCCTTTAACCAAGAAGTCTCTGACGAGGCGGCAGACGATGCCAAGGCCAAATTGCTTTGGGATCTCAGCGAAAAATTGGTGGGTGTGCCCCAGTTGGTAGCCCTCTAGTTGGCAACGTTCCCTTCTTTTATGTTTTTAGGAGACGAGCATGAATGCTGCTTTGGATAGTGCCAACGCCCTTAACTTCCAGTGCGAAACCGGCAATTACCATACCTTTTGCCCGATTAGTTGTGTAGCTTGGCTTTATCAAAAAATTGAAGACAGCTTCTTTTTGGTCATCGGCACCAAAACCTGTGGCTACTTTCTGCAAAACGCCATGGGGGTGATGATCTTTGCCGAGCCCCGCTATGCCATGGCGGAGCTGGAAGAGGGGGATATTAGCGCCAAGCTCAACGACTATGAGGAGCTGAAGCGGCTGTGCCTGCAAATTCAACGAGATCGCAATCCCAGCGTGATTGTTTGGATCGGCACCTGCACCACCGAGATCATCAAAATGGACCTGGAGGGCCTAGCCCAGAAGCTGGAGGGGGAGATTGGGATCCCGATTGTGGTGGCACGGGCCAATGGCCTCGACTACGCTTTTACCCAAGGGGAAGACACGGTTTTGGCCTCGATGGCTCAACGCTGCCCAGAGCAGGTGCGGGCAGAGGAGCAGGAAACCCGCGGGGGTCTCCAGGCGCTTTTTTACGGGCTCCGCTCTGGAACAAAGAAAGAGGAGGAAGGCTTCCACAAGCATCCTCCCTTGGTGATCTTCGGCTCGGTGCCCGATCCGGTGGTTACCCAACTCACCCTGGAGCTGAAGAAACACGGGATCCGCGTCTCCGGCTGGTTGCCGGCCAAACGCTATGGGGAGCTGCCGGCCATCGAGCCGGGCACCTACGTGGTGGGGGTGAATCCTTTCCTCAGCCGCACAGCCACCACGCTGGTACGCCGTAAAAAGGCTAAGCTCATCACCGCTCCTTTTCCCATCGGGCCGGATGGCACCCGCGCCTGGATAGAAGCCATTGCCCGCGAGCTGGGGATCCCGACGCCAGGCTTGGCAGAGCGGGAAGCGGAAGTGTGGAACCATCCCCAGGTTCGGGATTATCGGGAGCTGCTGCGGGGCAAGAGCGTTTTCTTCATGGGCGATAACCTGCTGGAGATCTCGCTGGCCCGTTTCCTGGTGCGCTGTGGCATGACGGTGCAGGAAATTGGGATCCCTTACATGGACAAACGCTACCAAGCGGCTGAGCTGGCCCTCTTGGAGCGCACCTGCGAAGAGATGGGAGTGCCCAAGCCCACCATCGTAGAAAAGCCGGATAACTACAACCAAATCCAGCGCATCAAGGCCCTGCAGCCGGATCTGGTGATCACAGGTATGGCCCACGCCAACCCCCTAGAGGCACGGGGGATAACCACCAAGTGGTCGGTGGAGTTCACCTTCGCCCAGATCCACGGCTTCGGCAACACCCAGGCTCTGCTGGAGCTGGTGACCCGACCGCTGCGGCGCAATGCTGCCCTCAAAGGCTTGGGTTGGGAGCGGCTGGTGCGAGAAGAAGCCCCTATCTAACCTTCCGGCTCCTCATTGTCAAACAGTAGACCGTCTAGGTGATCTGGCAGTTGCTGCCGGTCGATCCAGACCATGCCCGCCAGAATAGCCTCGGCCTCGTTTTGAAAGTAGCCGTAGGCTTTGGCGCCAATCTCCGGCTCGAAAGAGCCATCTTGCTGGAGCAGCCGGCAGCGAAAGATAAACCCCTTCTCTGTAGCTTGGGTGGTGATGCTGATACATTTACGCTGAACACTGCTGAACATCACTGTTCAACTATGCAGCGA
>NZ_JANSIH010000241.1:0-25531 GCF_047462075.1 Synechococcus sp. R55.2 | reverse complement strand
GCGGGTGGTGGGTTCTGAGCCGTTGGATTCGCGGCGGCGGGACGATTTGCAGCAGGGTCTGAAGGAGCGGGGCATTGGCAGTCGGGTTTACTATCCTCTGCCGTTGCCGCTGCAGCCGGTGTACCGAGGGCTGGGCTACAGGCGGGGGGATCTGCCCAATGCCGAGCTATGTGCGGCTCAGGTGTTGTCTTTGCCGTGTTTTCCTGAGTTGACCACCTGTCAACAAGAGCGGGTGGCTGCGGCCATTGCTGAAATCCTCTCAGAAAAAACCTGCCCGTAGCACTCAGTTATGTCTGCCTTATGGTCATTTCGATTCAAACTAGAACACTGCACCCACGCCCACAGTCATTTTAAATAAGAATGAAACGAAATGAAACATTTCCATCCCATTGCTTCCCAACTCCCCTCTCCCTCTGGGAAGAGGACTGGGGGTGATCTCGGAAGCGGTATGGAGCGCTTGGGGATTGTCTCAATCCAGCTTGAAAGGACTACAAATGGCCAAAAAACGAAGTCTCCAGACCCGTCCTCCCAGTGCGGCGGAAGGAAGCCAGCAGGGTGTCAATTCTGGGACTCGACCGGCTGCGGCGGCTGCCATTTCAGCACCAAGGTAGAAAGTTGCGGCAGGCAGAGCTCGAGGGAGTAGGGCAAGTTGTGGTAGGCCCAGTCGTCTGTCCACTTGCCCCCCAAATTGCCTACCCCGCTGCCCCAAAACTCCACAGCATCGCTGTTGAGCAGCTCTCGATAAAAACCTCGTTCCGGTACCCCAATGCGGTAATTGGGCCAGACCACCGGCGTGAAGTTACAAACCACCACCACCCACTCACTGGGATCCTCCCCATAGCGGATGAAGGAAACAATGCCGCGATGGTCGCTGCAGTCAATCCAGCGGAACCCTTCTGGCTTGGTGTCTTGGGTATACAGGGCAGGCTCAGAGCGCAACAGGTGATTCAGGCTGGCCACGTAGTGGCGCAACTTGGCGTGGGGTTCATACTGCAGCAGCCCCCAGTCCAGATCTGCCCAAACGTTCCACTCATTCCACTGGCCAAACTCCATGCTCATGAACAAGGTTTTCTTGCCAGGGTGGGTGAACATGTAGCCGTATAAAGCCCGCAGGCTGGCGAACTTATGCCAATGATCCCCCGGCATTTTGCCCAACATGTGGCTCTTGCCATGCACCACCTCATCATGAGAAAAGGCCAGCATGTAATTTTCGCTGAAGGCATACATGAGGCTGAAGGTGACCAAATGGGGATGGAACTGGCGGAACCAGGGATCCATGTGGAAATAATCCAACATGTCGTGCATCCAACCCATGTTCCACTTCAAGTTGAAGCCCAGCCCACCCACATGGGTTGGCCAAGTTACCATCGGCCAAGCAGTAGATTCTTCGGCAATGGAAAGCGCACCGGGGTTGTATTTGAAAATGAGGGTATTGAGCTGCCGGAAAAAGTCGATGGCTTCGAGGTGTTCCCGCCCGCCGTAGGGATTGGGGATCCAGTCTTTGCGGTCATAATCCAGATAAAGCATCGAGGCCACCGCATCCACCCGGATCCCGTCGATGTGGTATTTCTCGAACCAAAAAAGGGCATTGGCCACCAGATAATTGCGCACCTCGTTGCGGCCATAATTAAAGACCAAAGTGCCCCAACCTTTGTGCTCGCCTTTGCGAGGGTCGGCGTACTCGTACAGGTGAGTACCGTCGAAAAAAGCCAGCCCATGCCCATCTTTGGGGAAATGCCCAGGCACCCAATCGACAATCACGCCGATCCCGGCTTGGTGAGCCCGATCGACAAAATACATAAAGTCTTGCGGGGATCCATAGCGGGATGTTACGGCATAGTAGCCAATCACTTGATAGCCCCAAGAGCCATCGAAGGGGTGTTCTGCCACCGGCAACAGCTCGATGTGGGTAAAGCCCAGCTCCTTCACATAGGGGATTAGCTTGTCCGCCAGCTCGCGGTAGGTGAGGAAGCGAGTATTGGGCTTTTGGTCCACCAGCACACTTTGCCCTTCGGCAGGTGGATCTTCAGCCGAGGCGTGCATCCAGGATCCCAGATGCACCTCATAAACCGAAATCGGCGAGCGCAGGGGATCGGTGGCGGCGCGTTTTTCCAGCCAGGCTTGGTCGTGCCAGGTGTAGGTGTTGAGGTCGGCTACGATGGAGCCGGTTTTGGGGCGCACCTCCTGTTGAAAGCCATAGGGATCCGATTTTTCGTAGATATCCCCCCAGGAAGTTTTCACCTCGTACTTGTAGATGGCGCCTGGCCCTATGCCGGGGATGAACACCGCCCAGATGCCGCTTTCGCCCAGCCGCTTCATCTGGTGTTGACGCCCGTCCCAGTGGTTAAAATCGCCGATAACGCTGACGTTGCGGGCGTTGGGAGCCCAGACGGCGAAATGCACCCCCTTCACCCCATCCACCGTGATGGGATGAGCGCCCAGCTTGTCGTAAATGCGGTGGTGATTCCCCTCGTTGAACAAGTAGCGATCCAGCTCGCCAATGTGGTTGACCTTCTCCAAGGGAAAGCGGTAGGGATCCTCCCATTCTTCCAAGTGTTCCCCTTGGGGATCCCAGACCCGTTGGGCCCGCAAAAAATAGTCCGGCAGAGGGGTTCCCGGCTCAAAGCGCAGCTCGAATAGCGTTTCCGGGTGCAGCGGCTGCATCGGGTAAGCCTGTCCAGTGGCGCGTTCCACCAGCCAAACCTGCCGAGCATTGGGCACAAGGGCGCGCACCAACCCAAAGGATTTCCCGGCCTCTTCTATCTGCTGGGGGCCCAAAACGGCATAGGGATCCTGCCATTGGTTGGAGACAAACTGACCCACTTGTTCGGCAGACAGGAGAAAGCCCATCGGGAACCCTCAGTAAATGACCATTCTAGTCTAGCGGTGGCCGACCTCCGGTTTGCGCTTTAGCTCCAGGCCCGCCTCCAGGCAAAGAATCCCTGCAAGGCGTTCTGCAGGCGGGGGTTGGTGGCCAATTGTTGCCTGCGGTGCTGCAGGGCCGCCTTGGCATTCACCTCCGAGCGGGTGGGGTAGATGTGGATCCCGGTCAGGGCAGAGACGGGCAGCCGCCGGCTCATGGCCAAAACCACCTCGTGAATCAGCTCTCCCGCCTGGGATCCCACCAGGTGCGCCCCCAAAATCTGGCCGTTGCGCCGACAGATCAATTTGGCAAAGCCCAGGGGGGCAGCTTCTGCCTGGGCCCGATCCACATCGGCAAACTCCTGTTTGAGCACCACCACATCCTTGCCGTATTGCTGCCGGGCTTCGCTTTCGGTGAGGCCCACACGGGCCAGCTCCGGCTCGGTGAAGATGGCCCAAGGAATGACACGATAACGCGCTTGGCTGAGGGGGAAAAACAGGGCATTGACCAGGGCCACTGCCCCTTCGTAGGCCGCCACATGGGTAAATTGCGGCCCGCCGATGACATCCCCACAGGCGTAGATGCGGGGATTGCGGGTTTGCAGCTTGGCATTCACCTGGATCCCTTGGGGGGTGTACTGCACGCCGGCGGCTTCTAGACCCAGCCCTTCCACGTTCGGGATCCGACCGGCGGCCACCAAAATCTCTTCTGCACGGATCACTTGATCACCTGCAGCGGCGGTGCCTGCCCCGGAATTGGCCTTTAGGGAAAGCAGCTTTGCCCCTTGCTCTTGGCCAACTGCTGTGGCGCGTACCCGGGTGAGGATGCGGATCCCATCTTGGGCCAACTGTTGCTGCACCACCTGGGCGGCTTCGGGATCCTCCTTGGGCAAGATGCCCTCGCGGCTGGCAATGAGGGTCACCTCGGATCCCAGACGGGCCAGAGCTTGGCTCAACTCGCAGCCTACCGGCCCCGCCCCTATCACCGCCACCGATTTGGGCAAACGGGTTAGGTCAAAGATCGATTCGTTGGTCAGATAGCCCGCCTCGGCCAAGCCCGGCAAGGGGGGAACCCAAGGACGGGATCCGGTGGCGATGACAAAAGCCCGCGCCTGTACCTGCCTTCCTGCCACCTCAAAGGTGCGCCCATCCACAAAGCGGCCCTTGGCAAACACCAGTTCCACCCCCAGTTGGCGGAAGCGATCTGGCGAATCGGCGTGGTTGGCGATGTAGCTCTGGGCAGAGCGAATGTGTTCGTACACCTTGAGGTAATCCACCGCGATCCCTGCTGGGCCGGGGAGAGTTACCCAACCGGCAGCAATGGCCTGGCGCATCCGATGGACGGTATGGGCCACGTGAAGAAGGGCTTTGCTGGGCACACAGCCATACCAGAGGCAATCGCCGCCCAAGCGGTCGCTGCCTTCCACCAGCAGCACCTTGGCCTTCAGTTGGGCAGCAGCGCTGGCCACCACCAAACCCGCTGCACCGGCGCCGATGACCACAATATCGTAGGGGACAGGCATGGCTTTTTTTAAACTTTTAAACAGGAGAATCGGGCAAGGGATCCCAGGAATCGGCAAAAGATAGCACCATCCTATGTCTTGAGTGGGCCGGGGGCAGGATGGGAGAAGGGGATCCCTTTCCACACCCTTTCTGCATGGGAGAAGAACTTGTTAGAGTGGGACGGATGGATCCCTTGCAAGCTGGGTTGATCCGTCTGTTCTACTTTTCAGGTTTTGGGGACTTATGACTATTCTGCTGCCGAGCGAACCTATCCTGGCCGTGAGCATCTTCGGCATGGGCCTGCCAGAGCTGGCCGTGATTGGGGTGATCGCGGTGGTCGTGTTTGGCCCCAAGAAGCTACCGGAGTTGGGCAGCGCCTTTGGCAAAGCGTTGCGGAGTTTCAAACAAGAGATGAACAACCCCAGCAGCGATGACGAGCCTGCCGGCACGGAAAAGGTGGAGAAGGTGGTGGAGAAGGATGCCGCCTGAGGGTCGCGGAGAGGGGTGGGATCCCAACTTCTGCCAGGGACGTGCTGCCGCAACTGGGGATCTTGTCGAGAGGGGGGATCCAAGCCAGCTTTGGATGAGAGGTGAAGTCAGCTCGCAAGGGAGCCGGCTCCAGGGCTAGTGTATAGTTCTGGAAAGTTCCCCAGCCTAGTGCTACCGGCTGAGCCAAAATCAGCCCGGATAGGCCCATCGGATGCCCCAGAGGTGGTATGGCTGAGCTGACCGATTTCGAGTTGATGCGCCAGATCCAACTGCGGGATCGCCGCAGCCACTTCTTGCTCAAGGATCGCTATCAGAAGCGCCTGCTGGATATTGCCTTGGCCATTCTCAAGCAACCTCACCAGGCGGAAGAGGTGGTGCGGCAGGTGTTCGAGTTCTGCTGGAAACACGCCGATGCCTTTGACCTGCAGCGGGATCGCTCGGTGGCCCTGTGGCTCTACGAGTTGACGGCCTTTCAAGCCAGGGAACGGCTGCGGCGTTGGGCTTGGCTACCTGTCCCCCTCTCCATTCAAACCTCAGCCCCTCTGGGGCCGCGACGTCTCCTTTGGGGCAGCCTGGCAGTGCTGGGGATCTACGCGGTAGCCATAACAGCGGCCTACTGGCGGCTGCGCTGGCAGTGGGGATCCCCCATCGAGGGAGAGTCAGCGGCGCTTCAACAGCTCTACCAAGAGTGGCAACGACAACCGCAGGTGCAGCGAACCCTGCTGCGGGATCCCAGCTTCAGCACTCCCCTGTTGGTGCAAGCCCTCTGGTCGCCCCATGCCAAGCAGGTGCTGCTCTTGGCCTCGGAGATGGCTCCCGCCCCCCCAGGGAGCACCTATCAACTGTGGCTGGAGTCGGAGATCCAGGGAGGGGGACGACTGCTGGAAAACGCCGGCACTTTTGCCGTCAACGGGGAAGGATCCCTGCAGTGGCTCAGTCAACCCATCCATTCTGAGCAGCCGACCCGCCTTCTCGTCACCCTCGAACCGGCAGGAGGGAGCGAATCCCCCACAGGCCCGCCTCTGCTGCAGAGCAGTTTTTGGATCCCTGCCGCCCAGCCATGATCAGGAGAGATTGGGGGATAACTGGGGGGCTTGTCTCCCGCTTTTGCGCCGCTTAGCATGGGATCCCCGCAAGCGCACCTTAAGACGGTAGCGAACCGTTTCGTGAACGACCTTATAGGAGGCATCCACACCGTGCGTTTCCCGCAGCCATTCGCGGATGTCGCTGTAGGTACGGAATCGGCCAGGCTGATGCAGCTCCTGCTTGAGGATTTCCAAAACCGGCTTGGGGATGAGGGGTTTGCGCCCTTGGTTGCGGGGCACCGTCAACATGCCCTCTAGCCCCTTGGCCTTGTAGCGTTGAAACCATCGAAAAATCGTTGAGATGTCCCGCCCCAGAATTTCAGCCAAGCCTGTCATCGTCTTGACTTTCCCAATCTTGAGCAGGTAGAGAGCTTGAACCCGCTCCTTGCCGGTCGGTGTGGACTGCTTGCTTAGTAGGGATTTGAGCTCTTCAGCCGATTCCTGAATGTCGAGCTTGAGGACTCCAGCCATGTTGGGGCGTCGCAGAACAGCGTTGAATTCGTTGCCTGGCGGAGAGTCTACCACAGTAACTTGGGGTTTTGGAAGTTGTTCGTGAAGTTTGCCTGGGCATTGCTTGACATTTACAGAATCTCGAACTGAAAAATCTCTAACAGGCTACCCTCGTCGCTTTTCAGGATGGTCGGGCAAGGGATCCCCTCTTGGGCGGCAGGCTGTAGGATTAGAGGGCAAGCTTGCCGACGCTGCACTATGGTTCTTCGCAAGTATCTTGCAGGAGAGGGGCTGCGTTGGTTTCGACTGGCCCTGCAGTTGCAAGGATCAGTTGTACCGGCAGTGCTTCCCCGCGCCTTTATCTGCGGCTTGGCCGGGGTGCTGGTTTCGGTTCTGTATAAGTTGGGGCTGCCCCTGGCGCTGTCGTCCTTGGTGGCATTTGTGCCCAACATCGTTTTGGGTTTGATGCTGGTGTTTCGGACAAACACCGCCTACGAACGGTTTTGGGAGGGGCGGAAAGCTTGGGGAGCCGTGGTGAATGACGTGCGCAACTTGGCCCGCTTGATTTGGGTAGCCATTGAAGAAAAGCAGCCCGGCGACCGGGAAGAGAAGATCCAAACTCTATATCTATTGCCCGCTTTTGCCATGGCCATGAAACAGCACTTGCGCCAGGAACCTCTGCTGGATGAGATTCAGCCCCTGCTCAGCCCGGAGCAGTTGCAACGTCTCCAAAGCCTCAAACACCCCCCCTTGCAAATTGCCTTTTGGATCGGAGATTACTTACAGCGACAATACCAAAAGGGCCGCGTTGAGGTCTACCAGCTCACGATCATGGTGGAGCGGCTCAACAGCATGGTGGATGCGCTGGGGGCTTGCGAGCGCATTCTCATGACCCCAATGCCCATGGCTTATGCCCTGCACTTGAAGCAGTTGTTATTGCTCTACTGTTTATCTTTGCCGTTTCAGATGGTGGAAGGTTTGGGTTGGATGACCGGCCCCATTGTGGGATGGCTGAGCTTTATGTTGTTTGGCGTTGAAGAGATCGGCATCGAAATTGAAAATCCCTTTGGCCGGGATCCCAATGATCTGCCCCTCGATAACATTTGCAACAAGATGAAGCACAATATTGCGGATTTGATCAATTCCACTTAGGGAACTCTCGCCGTTCTGGATGGCAGGGCAGCTGCCCATTTCAGATCCTCAGCCGGCACCTACCCCTAGTGGAGATAGCCGGGACGAACCCGATGATTGAGAGGAAGGGATCCCTATATCTTGGGTAGGGAACAAGATGGGTTTGCTAAACTGTGGACAATTTGCCGAGGTGCTCTGGGGATGGCCTGCTCAACCTGCACATTTTTACACCTGGCCGATGTGCATCTGGGCTATGACCGCTACGACAGCCCGGAGCGGAGCAAGGACTTCTTTTTGGCTTTTCGGGATGTTGTCCGGCGCTATGCCATTCAGGATCCGGTGGACTTTGTGCTCATCGCCGGAGATCTGTTCGAGCATCGGCAGATTCAGCCCGGCGTTCTCAACCAAGCCCAGATCGTCTTGCGGGAGCTGCAGCAGGCCGGGATTCCGGTGTTGGCCATCGAGGGCAACCACGACAACCGTCCCTATGGCGTGAAAACCAGTTGGCTGAGGTACTTGGCCGATCACGGGGAGCTGATATTGCTGGAGCCTGAGGAAGGGGAAGAAGGACTGGAGCTGCGTCCCTGGTCGGGCCGGCGGGGAGGGTATCTGGATTTGCCCTGTGGGGTGCGGGTGATTGGATCCCAGTGGTACGGATCGGCAGCTCCCAGGTCGATTGAGCAGTTGGCGGCGGCCATTCGACGGTTGCCCCCCGGCCCAGAACGGGTGGTGTTGATGTTCCACCACGGTCTAGAAGGCCAAATTGCCCGTTACCAAGGCGCTTTGCGCTACCGGGATCTGTTGCCCTTGCGGGAGGCAGGAGTGGGCTACCTGGCCTTGGGACACATTCACAAAAGCTATTCCGAGGGGGGGTGGATCTTCAACCCGGGATCCCTGGAGGCCAACAGCACTGCCGAATGGGACTTCCAACGGGGGGCTTATCGCGTCCGCTGGGGAGATGGCCCACCCCAAGCGGAGTTGGTGCAGGATTACCATCAGCGGCCCCGCCGCCGGCTCTATCTGGAGGCCAAGGGCAGAGAAACCCCCGAACAGATTGCCGCAGCAGCCATTGCCTTGGCTAAGGGATCCCGTTTTCAGGAAAGTGAGATGGAGCCGATGGTGGAGTTGCGGCTGGTGGGACAGGTGGGGTTCGCCAAGCATGAGCTGGATAGCCGCGCCCTACAGTGTCAAATTCAGCAGCTTACCGGCGCCTTGCTGGTTCTGTTTCGTTTTGAGGCCAATACTTTAGAGCTCGGGTCGGCTGCCCTTTCCTTGGAAGAAGAGGGGCAGAGGCTACAAATCGAAGAGAAAATCTACAGGGATCTGCTGAGCAGCCATGCCCACTACCGCAAACGCAGTGAAGAGCTAGCGCGGCTGCTTCTGGATCTTAAAGAAAAGGTTTTGGATGGGCAAGGAGAATCTGAAGTGTATGCTCACCTAAGGGGAGCTTTTTGGGGAGCAGAAGACTGATTATGCGGATCCTCTCTCTCGCTTTACAAAACTTCAAATCTCATGAGGATGCCGTCTTCACGTTTGAGCCAGGTATTAACGCCATTTGCGGAGAAAACGGAGCGGGCAAGACCAGCATTTTGGAAGCCATTGCCTGGGTTTTGTTCGACTACTGCCCCTACAGCCAAGAAGAAATCATTCGCTCCGGGGCCAACGACGCAGTGGTGACTGTGCAATTTATCTCCCAATGGGATCAGCGCACCTACGATGTTCGCCGCAGCGTAACGCAGGGATATCGTCTCTTTGATCCCCAGCTGAAGCAGCGCCTAGAGTATGAGCGCAAGTCCGATGTGCTGCCGTGGCTGAGGCAACATTTGGGCGTACCTGCCGGTACCGACCTGGCGCGGCTCTTTGCCACAACGATTGGGGTGCCCCAAGGGACTTTCACGGCAGACTTTCTCAAAACCGGTCGAGATCGCAAAGAAGTTTTCGATCGCATCTTAAAGGTGGAAGAGTACCAGCAGGTAGCCAAAGACCTGTTGGCGGTCGAAAAATACAGCGAGGCGCAGATTCAGGCCATTAATCATCAAATTGAATTGCTCCGCCAACAGCTACAGGAGTGGGATCCGCTGCAAGCGGAGCGGCAGAAAATCCAACAAGAACTCAGTTACTGGCAAGAGCGCTTGCGTCAATCGATCCATACCCTAGACCAGGCTAAGCTTGAGATGGGGCGACTGGAGAAATGGCTTGAGCAAATCCAAACTTTGGATCACCAGATCGCCCAACTGGAGCAAAAGGGATCCCTGCTTCAGGTATCTCTTGAGCAGGCAGAAAAGTTATGGGCAGAGGCCAGGCAAGCTCAAGCGCAGCAACAGCAATACTGGGAGGGATCTCAGCATTTTTTGGCCACAGAAGCTCGCTTGCGGGAGCTGGAAAAACAGCAACAGCAACGCTTGGAGTGGCTGAAACAGCGGGATGCTTTGCTCTCGCAAAAGCAGCATATCGAAAACCAATTGGCAAGACTTCAAGAAAAGTTAAGCCAACAGCAGCGCTGGAAGCAGGAGCTAGAGGAGCTAACCCCGCAAATTCAGGCCCAAGAGGAGCTAGAGCGTCAGCAGACCTATTGGACTCAACAGCTCAACACGTTGCTACACCTGCACCGCGAATGGGAACAGATCCAGGCAGAATGGACAGCCCACGCCGAGCGCTGTCAACTGCTACAAAGCCGAGTGCAAGAAGCTGAACAGGCCCAGGCCATATGTCGGCAGCATCAATTGACCTACAACCGTTATTTGCAGTTGGAAACCCTCATTGCAGAGCAGGAAGCGCTGCGGCGAACCCGACAAACTTTACTGGCTCAACGGGAAACTTTGCAACATCAACTGCATCGATTGGAGCTGCAGGGATCCGAATATCAGCAACAACTCCAGATCTTCCAAAAAATGGAGGCGGAAAAACTTGAGCTGCAACCCCTGTGTGAACGGCAGGCCTCCCTGGAGCAGCGCCACTCCCAACTTGGCGAGAAGTTGGCTTCCTTTCAGGCTCTGCGCCTTGAACTCAAACAACGGGAAACGGAGCAGGAACAAGGCCAAGTCCAATTGCAACAACTGCAGCTCCAACTGAGACAACGGCAGGCGGATTTGGAGCGGGTAGCCGCCATTCCTGCGCTCGAAACTCAACAGGAGCGATTGCAAACTCAGCTCAGCCGCATTGCCGCAGCTCGTCAATTTCAACAGGAGCTACAAGCCCTTTTTGAGCAGGGCTCGGATCAATTGGCTCAACACCATCACAGCATCCGGCAACTTCTGGACGAATTGGAAGCGCAGCGACACAACTATCCCCAACTTCAATCTCTGTGGCAGCGGATCCCAGAGGTACTCACTCGATCTTCAGCACTCAGCCAACAGTTGCTCCAGTCCATCCATCAGATTTTGCAGGATCTGGCTCCCCAAACTTCCGAGCCCCAACTTCGTCAGCAGTTGTCCAACATCCAAAAACAACTCAGGACTTTGCAACCCTTGCTCGGCCTAACCGCACAAATACCCGATTTACAAGCCCAAATTCAGCAACTGCTGCAGTTGCAAGCCGAACGACAAAGCAGAATTGATGATCTTCACTGGGATCTTGAGGCTGAGCCCACCTTCCTTCGGCAACAACAGGAAATTGGCCAGGCGCTGCAAGCTCTGGGGGATCCCAGAGGGCAAATCCAGCGCTTGGAAAGAGATCTCAGCCGCAAGTCTAGGGTTGAGCAAGAATATCAACAAATAGCGGCCCATGTTCAGCAACTCCAACAGCAGATACAAGCCCTAGAAGAGCAGCTGCAACCGCTTTCAGATCTGGATGAAAGAATTGCAGCTTTGCGGGAAGAACAAGGCCGGCACCGCAACAACTACGAGACCTTTATCCGCATGCAGCCTCTTGCCCAAAGTTTGCCCCGACGGCAAGATGAACTCCAAGCGGCCCAGTTGGCCCTAGATCAAATCCAGAAAGCCAAGCAAGAAAAACAAGCCCAGATCGACCGCTGGGAACAAACAGAGAGATCCAAAGATGACCTGCAAGCCCAAATTGAAAAAGCCGCCAAAACCTTAAAATCTCTGGGGGATCCCAGAAGTCAAGCCGAACGGCTCAAAGCAGAGCTAAAACAGGAAAAGCAGTATTTACAAATGCAGGCCGACTGCCTGCAGCAGCTTCAGGATTTACAGGCCGCACTCAACCCTATCGAGGAGGCCCTATGCCAAACGGAGCATCTGGATCGAGAGCTGGGATCCCTGCAGGAAGAACGCGAACGATACCGTTTAGATCACGAGCGCTATCTGCAGGCAGAACCCATCGCCAAATTGCTTCCCCAACGGGAACAGGAACTGGCCGAGCTAAACGCCCAGCGGCAGCAACTGCAAACTCAGCTTTCCCAACTTCGCGCAGCACGGGATCCCTTGGCTGCTCTGTATCGACCGCAGGAGCATGAGCATCTTCGATCCCTTCTGCAGGCCACCGAAATTCAAAAAGCCGAAGCCCAGGCCCGACTGGAGAGCCTAGCTCCTCAACTGAGCAAAATTGAGGAAAAGTTGCGGCAATTGGAACAGACCAAGGCAAGCTTAAAGCAAGTCGAGGCAGAAAAAACTGAGAAAGAACGCCTACACCGCTTTATCAAGTTTAGCCGAGATACCTATAGAAAAGCCGGCCCTCAAATTACCCAATACTACCTGCAGCAGATCAACCATACTGCCGATCACCTCTTCCGAGAAATTCTCAACCGTCCCAACGTCACCCTGACCTGGGAAGCCGATTATGAGATCCGCGTTCAAGAAGCCGGCAGCCCCAAACGACGGTTTGCCAGCCTTTCCGGGGGAGAGCAAATGTCGGCGGCCTTGGCAGTGCGCTTGGCTTTGCTCAAGGTGTTGGGACAACTAAATATTGCCTTTTTCGATGAGCCCACCACCAATATGGATGCCCAACGGCGACAGCGGCTGGCAGAGGCCATCACCAACCTGCGATCTTTTGAGCAGCTATTTGTTATCAGCCACGACGATACCTTTGAGCAAATGACAGAAAATGTTATTCGGGTGGAAAGGCACTCCGGATCCAAGTCGGTAGGGAGGGATCCCGCCCATGGTGTTTAGAGCCGACCGGATCCTGGCGGTGCTGCAGCAGAAGCGGGAGGCCTTTGCCACTTTTGATCAAAGGCTGTCGGAGCGCAGAGAATACTATAAGCAGGCCATGGAAAGCTTGTGCCAGTGGTCAAGCCTAGAGATTGCCGAAAAAATAGCTCCATTCCCTTTCCCAGGCGCTTTACCTACTGCAGAGTGGGATCGCTACTCCAATTGGAGGATCCCTTTTGAGCAGGAATGGGCCAATTACGAAGAAAGCCGCGATTGGGCGAAGTCGGTCATTGAAAATATTCCTACCTTTGCCGTAGATGGATCCCAGATTTATCCCAGCAAAGATCTGTCAATACCGGTGGCGCTGGTGCAAATCGGCTGGTATGAAAATTATCACTGCGCAGCAGGCTTGTACGAAAAAGACATCCAAGTGGATGTATTGACTCCAAGGGACCTGGGATCCGACAGCAGCGGCGAACCGAAAGAGCGAATGGTTAACATGCGCCGCTTTCAAATGGAAATCGAGAGACTTGTAGAATACATTCAAAAATCTCAACCGGGATCCCGAAAATTGGCCTTTTTGGACGGGGCGCTGGTGGCTACTTTTGCCGAAGTCTTCGAGCCAGAAAGCCAAGATTTCTATGTGCAGTGTTTGCTCCAGCTTTTGCGGGCCAGCGAGCAAAGCCGGATCCCTATCGTGGCTTACATAGACACCACCTACACTTCCGATTTGGTGGCGTTGCTGAAGCATTGTTTTGACCTACCCGAAGCTCCACAGCTTCACGATGCGCAACTGCTTAGTCCCTGGTTGGAGTGGGGGGATCGCACACCTTTTTTCATCTGTGCCCGCGGCGGCAGCCTCAACCCCCAAGATGGGATCCTCAACTCCTACCAAGAAATGCGGGAGCGAGTGGGGTTTGTTTACCTGCGCACCAGTGACAACTTTCCGGCTCGCCTGGAAATACCCGTTTGGGTTTATGAGGCAGGACTGTTGGACTGGTTGGTGGATCTGGTTCGCTGTGAGGTGGTGATTGGGCGAGGTTATCCTTATGTGCTGGAGACAGCCGATCAAATAGCCGTTATCCGCAATGAGGATCGCAACCTTTTCTTGCGTCTCATGCAAGATTGGGCCGCTCGCGAAAAGCTGAACCTAAGGCTATCCCGGAAAACAGTAAGTAAATTACAGCGGAGACGAGTTCGATGAGATTGGGAAAGGTAGTTCGCTCCAACAATCACTGTGATTATGTGGTGCAGGTGGACGATGCTTTAGAAGTCAAAAATCCGCCGGCTCCTGATGACTATGGCTTCGGCAGCTTTGTCAAGCTAGAAAGCGACCGGCGACACTGGGCTGTAGGTCTGGTTTACAATACCCAACTCCTGAATCCGATGTTCCTCAATTCTGGGCCGCGCCTTTCCAGCCAGCCGGATCCCTATTTTTCCCCCGATCTGCAGAATGAGGTGCGCACGCTACTCTCGGTGGTCTTAATCGGGGCCTTGGATGAAGAGCGCCGCTGTGGCCGGCAAGGGATCCCACGCGTGGTGGTGCCTGTAAACACGCCGGTTTTTCGCATGAGCCGGGAAGAGATCCTGCGCTTTCACCAGGATCCCCAAGGTCAAACCCAATTTTCCTACTATGGTTTGCTGCTGAGTAGCGGCGGCAACTTTGCCAATCATTTGATCTACCAAGTCTTGAACGACATTACGCCGATGTTTGCCGATCCAGCTCAACGGCGAGCCCTGCAAATCTTAAGCAAAGAACTGGCCTGGAAAATGACTGTAGGAGCGATGCGCTGATGCCCCAAAAAATCACCGTCAATGGCCACTACCCAGAAGCCAACCTCTCTCCAACTGAGGACTCTCCAGAGGTAATTGGCACTGTCAAAGGGCCTGGAGAAACCTCTAACCAATATGTTTTCATCACTTCCAATACCCAAGCGGTAAAGGTGGGCGATTTCGTCTACTACGAAGTCCAGGATCCCCAATCGCAAACCCTGCAAATCTTGGGCAAAATTAGCCAGGTTCAACTCCTCGATCACATTCCCGATCGCATCTTTGCCGATACCGAAATCGATCCCAGCACCATTGTGGCTCTGGTGGGCTTCACCCATCCCAATCCGGAAATCTATGCGGTTACCGTCGAGGTCATCGGCTATTTCAATCAGAAGATGGGCTTTATTAACCCCCGCCGCGCTCCGGATCCCGGTGCCAAGGTTTTTCTGGCCTCCAATCGTCTGCTGAAATCAATTTTGAACAAACGAGATGAAACAGCCATTGGGGGTGCTCACTTGGGCAGCCTGTTGTTGCGCGATGAGGGAGCAGTGCCCGTAGTACTGGACGTCAAGGAAATGGTCAGCACCCATCTGGCCATTTTGGCGGGGACGGGATCCGGCAAATCTTATACAGCAGGGGTTTTGATTGAAGAGCTGCTTTTGCCCAAAAACCGAGCTGCCGTCCTCATTTTCGATCCCCACGGGGAATACCACACGCTGGCAGAAATGCAGTCCCACCCCAAGTTTTTTGGGGAAGATGGCTACCGACCCAAAGTCAAGGTTCTTTCACCGCAGGAAATTAAGATTCGTGTATCTTCTCTTAACTTCTTTGATATTCTGACCCTGCTGCCAGAGACCACTGACCGACAGAAATCTTTTCTGGAGAAAGCCTTTCGCAAAACAACTCAATTTAACCCGATCCGCTGGACGATTCAGGACTTAATCGATGCCGTAAATGAAGCCGATTCTGCAGAAGATGGATCCCAGGGATCCTCAGCCGCCGCCTTGGAGTGGAAATTAGAACAGATCGACCGCTCTCCTTATTTCAGCAATGTAGAACATCTGGCCCCCAAAGACTTGTTTGAGCCGGGGCAGGTGACCATTCTACAAATGCACGAGATCAGCCAAGAAGAACAGCAGGTGATCGCTGCTGCCATCTTGCGCCAGGCCAACTATGCTCGGATCAATACCCACAAAGGCAAGATCCAGCCGGGGGACGAAAATTACTTGCCTTATCCCGTCTTTATTTTGCTGGAAGAGGCCCATCGGTTTGCCCCTGCCCACGAGCCTTCCCGTTGCAAACAGGTGCTGCGCACCATCCTCAGCGAAGGACGCAAGTTTGGACTGGGAGTAGGGCTGATCACGCAACGCCCTGGCAAGTTGGACTCGGATATTCTGTCTCAATGCATGAGCCAATTTTTGATGCGAATTGTCAACCCTGCCGATCAGGAAAATTTGCGCCACAGTGTCGAGGCTGCCGGACGGGATCTGTTACAGGAATTGCCCGCCTTGAGCAAAGGTCAGGTGATCGTCTCCGGGGTGTGCGTCAATACCCCCGTGTTATGTAAAGTGCGGAAGCGTTATACGCAGCATGGCGGCGAAACGTTGGATATTCTCGGCCTCTGGCAAAGGCATTCCCAAGAGCACCACCAACGGGATCGCTTGGCCCAGTCGGCCCCTCTCAAACCGCGTCCTCAACCTCAGGTGGTGGATGGACTCAGCATTGATTAGCAATGGCCCAAAACTCCAACTGTGGCCTGATCTCAATCGCTGAATCTGCCAAATCTACAATCCGAAACCACTGCTTGATTGCAATACAATTCATTTCACAGAAACAAGTTTTGGGGCGAGCAGGATGAGGAAACAAGCCCTTTTGCCAGGTTTGCTGGGCATTGCCGTTGCAGTTCTACTGGGATCCGGGCCTGCCTATGCTCAGTTGCGGCTGATCCCCGAAGCGGCGCGGCGGGTGTACGAGGCATTGCCGGATCTGCCGCTGGAAAACGTCTACACCCCCATTAACCCCAATGACGGCGGCCCTACGCCTGAGGAAGATACCTTGGTGCGGCGGATGATAGTTTACCATCTGCAGGTGGCCGGTCGCTCCCCGACCGACCGCTTTGACTGGCAACTGACGCTGGCGGACTATTTTGATGCCAATGAGCCAATCATCGCCCAACGGTATCCCGGTGCCGACCGCCTCACGGTCAACCCCTACGCCCAAGACAAAGCCGTTGTACAATCCCTGAACCGGCAACAGCGACAGGCCCTGCTGGAAGCCCTTGTGCTGGCCTTCGGTGGGGATCCCAACCCAACGCCCCTCTACATTCCCGCCGACTTGAATCCTGTCCCCGCCCTACCCACCCCAGAACCCATGCAACCTTTGCTGCTCCCTGGTAGCGGAGGGGCTGACCTGCTCAGGCCCTAGCCATTCCAGCCTCCTGTCAAGCTGGGGATCGCCGTTCCAGCGCAACCCAAAATGCCTGGTGAACGACTCCCGGGGTAGACGCCCCTAGGGCGGGCTTCACGCTTCACAGACTTGTCTATGCAGAGGTCTCCGCGTGCTGCCACCGTGCATCCCACGGCAGGGACAGACCGGGGAAACTCTCCAGAGAGGTATATCTTGGACGGCTTTCATCCCAACACTGTTCGCCTAGCGTCTCTTTTGCTCTTGGGTAAACACAATTCGCAAATACAGTGCGGGGCTTCCCACCGTTGAAGCTAACTCAGGGCTTGGCCAGTATAGTTCTCAATGCAGCGCAGGAAGAGCTCCACGCCAAGGCCAAGGGCAGCTTCATCAAAATCAAAGCGGGGATGGTGATGGGGATAGTCCAGTCCCTTGGCGGGGTTGGCGGATCCCAGGAAAAAGTAGCAGCCAGGCACCTCATTCAGGAAAAACGAGACATCCTCTCCGCCCATGGTCATCTCTGGGATGATCCTCGCCTCTGGGCCAAACACCTCGCGGGCAGACTGTTCCACCAGAGCTGCCATAGCAGGATCGTTTTGAACCGCCGGATAGCCCCGCTCGAATCGAAACTCATAGGTGGCTCCGTAGGCTTGGCAAATGCCGGCAACGATTTCTTCCATGCGCTTTGGGATCAAATCGGCCACTTCAGGGTGAAAACTGCGCACAGTACCCCAAATTTCTGCGCTTGGGGCGATAACGTTGAAGGCATCGCCGGCCCGGAAACGGCCCACCGTCACCACCGCCGGCAGCATCGGATCCACATTGCGGGAGACAATGGTCTGCAAAGCATTGACAATGTGGGATCCCACCACAATGGCATCCACTGTTTGTTGGGGAAGGGCAGCATGTCCGCCTCGCCCGATCACCTGAATCTGAAAGCGGTCGGCAAAGGCCATCGAGGGGCCACTTTTCACGCCAATAGTGCCCAGAGGGCGATTATTCCACAGGTGTAGGCCGAGGATGGCTTCCACATCCGGGTTTTTCAGAACCCCCGCCTCCAGCATGGGCTTGGCTCCGCCGGGGCCTTCTTCGGCAGGTTGAAAAATGACCTTGACCGTGCCCTTGAGGTGTTGACGGTGCTGTTGCAGCAGCTTGGCGGTGCCCATAGCAATGGCCGTATGGCCGTCGTGGCCACAGGCGTGCATGACGTTGGGGATGGCGGAGCGGTACTCGACTTCATTGGCCTCATGAATGGGCAGGGCATCCATATCGGCCCGCAGCGCCAAAACCGGCCCCGGCTGCTCTCCCTCAATGGTGGCCACGATGCCGGTGTGGGCAATGCCGGTCTGGTGAGGGATCCCCCAACTTTTCAGGCGCTGGCTGATGTAGGCGGCGGTTTGCTTCTCCTGGAAGCCCAGCTCGGGATACTTGTGGATGTGGCGGCGCCAGGTCACCAACTCGGGTTGTAAAGCTCGAACAGCAGGGCGAAGCGCAGGGACAGACATGACCTGAAAAACAAAAATGTCTTGGAAAACCTTCACCAGCGGCTGGTGTTGTCGCATGAAGTTGCCTGTTGATTTCACCAGTATGGCAGAGGTTTTGCCAGGGCTGTCTTTCGCTCGATCTCTGGATGGATACCTAGGCCCACAGGGATCCGGTTTCCGGCGGTAGATCTTGCCAGCGGCCCGGCCCCACAGCTCGCAAAGCCTCTTGCAAGGAGATCGCCCCTGAGTAGAGGGCTTTACCCAAAATGGCCCCCGTCAAACCGGGCAAGCTCAACAAAGCCAGCAAATCCGTTAGCGATCCGATTCCCCCCGAAGCAATCACAGGCAGGCGGGAGATGGCGAGGATCTCCTGCAACTGTTGTAGGTTGGGGCCGGCCAGGGTGCCATCCCGGCCAATGTCGGTGTAGATGATGCCGGCGACGCCCTGTTCCCCCACCCGTTGCACCAATTCGGTGGCCCGCAGGGGAGTGGTGCTCAGCCAGCCGCGGGTGGCCACTTGCCCCTGCCGAGCGTCGATCCCCACCCAAACCCGACCGGGGAAGGCTTGGGTCATAGCCTCCAGGGTGTCGGGATCCTCTACGGCTAGGGTGCCAACGATCACCCGATCCACCCCCAGCTCCAGCAACTGCCGCGCCCGTTCCAGGGATCGGATCCCACCCCCCACCTGAATCGGGATGGCCAGTTGGCGCACCAGGCGCTCGATGGTAGGCAGGTTAATCGGATCCCCGCTTTTGGCCCCGTCCAGATCGACCACATGCAGGCGAGGGGCACCCTGTGCCGCCCAAGCTTCGGCCTGCTGGATGGGGTCATCGGCCACCTGTTCCGCCTGAGCATAATCCCCCTGGTAGAGGCGCACGGCGTGGCCCTGGAGAAGGTCGATGGCGGGGATCACCTCCAGAAAAGCAGTTGAGTAAGGCATGATGGGATCCCTTGAGGGGCTTTTCCAGTATCGCCTGGGAGCGGCCTTGCTCCAGCGGAGATCTGGATCTCTAGACCCTAAAGTGCTCCACACCGCTGACGCGATGGGAGAACATCCTGAGATGACTATGAACGCGCGCCAACTGGCTCTGTTGGCTCTGCAGAAAATCGAGCGCCAAAACGCCTATGCCGACCTGGTTCTGGGGCATTTGTTGGCCAACAGCAGCCTGATCCCCGCCGACCGGCATCTGGTCAGCGAGCTGGTGTATGGCATTACCCGCCGTCGCCGCACCCTCGATGCCTTGATCGATTGCTTTGCCCAGCGTCCTGCCCACAAGCAGCCCCCCGATTTGCGACTGATTTTGCATCTCGGCCTCTACCAACTGGCTTTTTTGGATCAGATCCCGGCCAGTGCTGCCATCCATACCAGCGTGGAATTGGCCCGCCAGATGGGGCTGGGATCCCTGACAGGGGTGGTGAACGGCATCTTGCGCGCCTACCAGCGGCAAGTGTTGGATCAGCCAGAGAAGGATCCCCTCAAGCCCCTCGAGGACACTCTGCCAGCCGACCCAATTCAGGCTTTGGGGATCCGGCACAGCTTTCCCGACTGGTTGGTGAGCCTATGGTGGGAGCGCCTGGGGCCGGTGGAAACGGAGCAGTTGTGTGCTTGGTTTAATCAGCCACCCCACCTGGATTTGCGGGTCAACCCACTGCGGGCAGATGTGAATAAAGTCATTCAAGCCTTGGCAGCAGCCGGGATCCCTGCCCTCCCCATCTCCGAGGTGCCGGGTGCCTTGCGACTTCAGGATCATGCCGGCGACATCACGGCCCTGCCCGGCTTTGCCCAGGGTTGGTGGAGCGTTCAAGATGCCAGTGCCCAGCAGGTGGTGCATTGCCTGGATCCCCAGCCGGGAGAGCGGGTGATCGACTGCTGCGCTGCTCCGGGCGGCAAGACCACCCAAATAGCCCAACACATGCAGGATCGAGGGGAGATTTGGGCTTTGGATCGTCACCCCCACCGTCTGCGGCGCCTAGAGGAAAATGCCCATCGCTTGGGCTTGACCTCGATTCGTTCCCTGGCCATCGACCTGTTGCCGCTGAGCGCTGCTGCCGATCGCGTCAGCGGGACGGAGTCCTTACCCCCTGCCCCCTTGCCCCCCTGGCAGAGTGCTGACCGCGTACTGCTGGATGCCCCATGCTCCGGCTTGGGAACCCTGCACCGCCATGCCGATGCCCGCTGGCGACAAACCCCAGAGCGGATCCCAGAGTTGGCCCACCTGCAAGCTCAGCTTCTGCAAGTGGCAGCCCGTTGGCTGAAGCCGGGCGGGGTGTTGGTGTACGCTACCTGCACGCTGCACCCTGCCGAAAACGAGGAGATCATTCAAGCCTTTCTCGACAGCCACCCCAATTGGGCTGCTGAAGGGGATCCCCTGCTCATCTGGCCCCACCGGCAGGATCGGGATGGATTTTTTATCCAGCGGCTGCGTCGATACGGTTAAATAAACCTTCCATCGTGGTGCTTCCCAGGTGCTCCGAGCCATCAACCCTCAGCTTTCCTGAGGGAGAAAAGGATTATCTCCAAGCAAGAGACTGACTGTTGCCCCATGGTTTCTGATCGCGTTAGCGGGACGGAGTCCTTACTGCTGACCAGCCCGAAAAACCCCTGGATCCGAAAGTTGCGGCAGTTGCACCGCAGCCAAGGTCGGCGAGAACAGGGCGCCTTTTTGGTAGAGGGATCCCATCTCATCGAAGAAGCCCTGCGGGTCGGCTGGCCTTTGCAAGCCCTCTGCTACACGCCCGACTGGGCCAGCCGTCACCCTCACCTGCTGGCCGATCTGCCCAAGGGCCTACGGCGGCAACCCGTCAGCCCAGAAGTCATGGCGGCACTCTGTACCACCGAGTCTCCCGAAGGAGCCGTGGCCGTGGCCGTCAGTCGGCAGATTCCCTCTCCCCCCTTGTCCGGGGTACGTTTGGGCCTCGTGGTGGAAACGCTGCAAGATCCGGGCAATTTGGGATCCCTCATCCGAGTCGTGGCCGCCGCAGGAGCCGACGGCCTTTGGCTAAGCGCAGACAGCGTCGATCCCGAAAACCCCAAAGTCTTGCGGGCCTCTGCCGGCCAGTGGTTTCGCCGTCCGCCCCAAGTCGTGCCCGACCTAGCCGCCTGGATCCAGAGCTGCCGTTGCCACGGGATCCAAGTCTTGGCTGCTACCCTCTCCCCCACAGCAAACTGCTACTGGGATCAAGATCTCACCTGCCCAACCCTCTTTCTCCTGGGCAACGAAGGGGCTGGCCTGAGGGAATCGACTATCCAACAGGCCGATGCCCAGGTGCGGATCCCGATGGCCGAGGGTGTCGAATCTCTGAACGTCGCTATGACGGGGGGGTTGTTGCTCTACGAGGCCCTGCGCCAGCGACGATCTCGCTCAGGAAGCGCTCCCTGAACAGCTAGCTGCTCCCTCAGAACTCTTCCTCTACAAAGACCGCATCCTCATTCTCTTCCTGCTCTCCCTCCTCCATCGCTGCCGGCCGGCTGGCGGAAACCGTCACCCCCGCAGAAAGTTTCTCCCGCACAGCCGCTTCCACCTCCGCTAGGAGCTCTGGGTTTTCCTTCAAGTAGACAACCAGATTGTCCCTTCCTTGGGCAACATTTTCCTCCTTGTAGCTGTACCAAGAGCCGCGGCGCTTGAGAATGCCCATCTCCTCGGCCAGATCGATAATGCAGCCGATGTTGGAGATCCCTTGGCCGAAAATGATGTCAAATTCTGCCCGCCGGAAAGGGGGAGCAACTTTGTTTTTCACCACCTTGACCCGCGCTCGGATCCCGTATTCTTCCGCACCTTTTTTCAGGGTTTGAACGCGGCGAATATCTAGCCGCACCGACGCATAAAACTTAAGGGCATTGCCGCCGGTGGTGGTCTCCTGGGGGCCATAGCCTATACCGCCAATTTTGGAGCGCAATTGGTTTAAAAAAAGAACAATGGAGCCGGTTTTGCTGACGTTCCCGGCAATCTTGCGCAGCGCTTGGCTCATCAGGCGCGCCTGCAATCCCACATGGGCATCTCCCATATCCCCTTCGATCTCGGCACGGGGCACCAACGCTGCTACCGAGTCCACCACCACGATATCCACAGCTGCCGAGCGCACCAACTGATCGACAATCTCCAGGGCGGCCTCCCCCGTGTCCGGCTGGGAGATCAACAGGTTTTGAATATCAACCCCCAAAGCTGCTGCGTAAGTGGGATCCAGCGCATGTTCCGCATCCACAAAAGCTGCCGTTCCCCCTTGTTTTTGCACTTCGGCGATGGCATGTAGGGCAATTGAAGTTTTCCCAGAAGATTCCGGCCCAAAGACTTCGATAATCCGCCCTTTTGGGTAACCTCCGCCCAAGGCCAAGTCGAGGGTGATGGCCCCACTGGGTATGGTCTCCACCCGCATCTGGGTGGCATCTCCCAGGCGCATGATTGCCCCTTTGCCGAAATTCCGCTCGATCTGGCTTAACACCTGCTCCAGGGCTTTGCGTTTTTCTGACTTCAATTTGTCCGAGTCATCAGCAGTGTTCACAGCAGCGGCTTTCCGGGCCATAACCCGCATCCCCCCCAGGAGTCGTGGTGGAAAATCGAGCCTGCATTCTAACATTGTCGCCTTGCTCTGAGCGGATCCCTCTCCCTCCAACTGCAGTCAGCTCGTACCTTGCCTCGGTTCCTAACTCCCCTCTCCCTCTGGGAGAGGGGCTGGGGGTGAGGGCAGGTCTTCTGCATAGCCTTGCAGAGCGGGTAGAGTGGGCTAAAGGGATCTGCTCAGGAATGTCCCCACGGTCATGACTTTGGTCTTACAATCCCCCGGCCCGGTTGTGTTTAGTTGGGGGCCGCTCAGCCTGCGCTGGTATGGCTTATTGATCGGCCTGGCAATGGTGTTGGGCTTGCTCCTGGCTCGCCATCTGGCAGCTCGGCGTGGCCTTCCCCCCAGTTCCATGCCTGATCTGCTGGTGTGGTTGGTGGTTGGATCCCTGCCCCTTGCTCGCCTGTACTATGTGGCCTTTGAGTGGGAACGCTATCGAGATGGCCCTTGGTGGCAGGTCTTGGCCCTCTGGCAGGGGGGCATTGCCATTCACGGTGCCTTGATCGGCGGCAGTGCGGCGCTTTACCTGTTCGCCCGGCGGCACCGGCTGAGTTTTTGGTTGCTAGCCGATTGCCTTGTTCCCTCCCTCAGCCTTGGTCAGGGGATCGGACGTTGGGGCAACTTCTTCAACAACGAAGCCTACGGAAAGGTGTTGCCTCCGGATAGCCCTCTGTGGGTACAACTGCAGCTGCCTGATGAATCGCGCGTCCATCCCACTTTTTTGTACGAATCCCTCTGGAACTTTGGTCTCTTCGGGCTCCTGCTCTTTTTAAGCTACCGGCGCCAGCTTCCCCCCGGCACCCTCTTGGGCCTCTACCTGGTGGGGTACAGCCTGGGGCGCTTCTGGATCGAAGGCCTGCGCACCGATAGCCTCATGCTGGGATCCCTGCGGGTGGCGCAGGGGGTGAGCCTGTTGCTCATTGGAGCAGGCCTGGCCGCAATCTTGACAGCTCCCAAACGCGTTTCTGTTCACCCAAACGAGGCAACTTCCTCGCCTGGGATCCCCGCCCCAAAGGAGTTGTAAGCCATGGCCAGCGAACAGAATGAAGAGCTCTGGCAGCAAGCCTCTCCTCTGCTGCTGCCATCCGCCGCTGCTACCCAATCACTAGGGGCCCTCGTAGCTCAAGCCGCCCTTGGCTTCCTCGCCCCTTCAGGTCAACAAAAATCTCCCCCTCCCAGCCGCAGCCTCGGCTCCACTTCCGGCTTGGTCATTCTTCTCGAAGGTAATCTGGGCAGCGGCAAAACCACCTTTGTGCAGGGACTAGGGCAGGGCTTGGGGATCCCTGAACCCATCGACAGCCCCACCTTCGTGCTGGTGCAGGAATACCACACCGGACGGATCCCTCTTTTCCATTGCGATCTCTACCGCCTAGAGACCTCTTCTGCCGCTCGCGCCGGTGGGAAAGAATCCACACTCCTAGAAGACCTAGGGCTAGAAGAACTTTGGAGCCAAGGTGGGATCACCGCTATTGAGTGGCCCCAGTACCTCCGCCATCTGCCTGCGACCTACCTCTGGCTGCGCCTACAGCCCCATCCCCAGCAGGAAGGAGCCCGCCTCCTGTACGCCAAAGGAAAGGGATCCCAGACTGCTCAACTTTGGCAGCAAGTTCTTTCTCAGTTCACTCAGCAAGACCCTGAAGAAAAAAGGATCCACTTCTCCCCCTGAAAGGACTTGAAAGCAGAAGAAAAAGTTGAGATCCCAAAAGACTTATGGTCATTTCGATTCCAACTAGGACACTGCACCCGCGCCTAAAACGTTGAATGTACGGAGCCAGAAGGCTCTTCTCAGCAGTTCAGTCGCTTCACCCCAGCCTAAAACGACTATAAGCTCAAGGCAAACAGCCAGAATTCAGCCAAAAGTCATCCTCAGGCCAAATCAAACAGCAGCACCTCAGCCCCTTCTTCACTGAAAAGGTTGAGCTCGCTTTCCCTAGCAATAGCCACGCCATCTCCTTCTCGCAAAAACAAGCCATCCAGGGTCACATCGCCCCGAGCTATCTGCAGCCATCCGTAGCGCTTCTCATCCAAGTGTCGGTGAATGGTGCGTCCCGGCTCAATCAACCCCGCATAGAGATTCACATCCTGATGCACAATCACGGATCCCTGGCGCCCATCTCGAGAGGCAACTAAACAAAACTCATTGGGATGCTCTGTCAAACCCGTCGCTTTTTGTTCATAGCTGGGCTCCAGGTTTTCCTGCTCCGGCAAAATCCAAATTTGCAGCAGATGAACCTCCTCATCTGCCGAGTGGTTGTACTCGCTGTGCCAGATCCCTGTGCCTGCCGTCATCCGTTGAATTTCACCAGGACGAATCACAGATCCCGTGCCCAAGCTGTCTTTGTGCTCAAGGATCCCTTTCAAAACATAAGTAACGATCTCCATATCCCGGTGCCCATGGGTCGGAAAGCCAGCACTCGGGCGGATTCGGTCATCGTTAATCACCCGCAAAGCGCGGAAACCCATGTAGCGAGGGTCGTAGTACTCCCCGAAAGAAAATGAGTGGTAAGTATCAAGCCAACTGAGCTTGACATGACCCCTCTCTTCCCGCTTACGCAAAGTCAGCATCGCAGTTTCTCCAAAACCTGACCCTTGCAACCATCTTACTAACTCTGCGGTCAGACTGTCAGTATACAAATAGTTTTATTTCTCCCTTTCCCTCATTCTCGCCAAAGACTTCCCGAACAAAGTGGCTGGGTAGGACTTGACGTGGGGGTGGTGGTGGGGATAGGGTAGTAAAGCGCTGATGAGG
>NZ_JANSIH010000240.1:0-694 GCF_047462075.1 Synechococcus sp. R55.2 | reverse complement strand
CTGAGGGGTAAAGCGAACCCCCTTGTATGGTTTATAGGCGAGGAGGCCTTTCTCGGTGAGGCGGCGGGCCATTTCGGCATCATCGGAGTTGATACAGACTTTGACACCCTTGCTCAGGAGAAGGGCAGCATTATGGGGGATAGCTTCAATGACTTCCATTTTATACGCCCACCAGTCGGAGAAGGTTGATGCAAACGCACCATGGGCTTTTAGCTCGGGGGCGACTTTGTAGCCTTCCAGGACATGGGTGAAGGTGCGAACCCGAAACCCAAAGCTTTCGGCCAGGCGTATGAGCATGAGGATCTCGGACTGGACATAAGAGTGGCAGGTGATGAAGCGCTTACTCTGGAGGATTTCGGAGAGGGCTTCCAGGCGTAGGTCGCGCCGCGGCGCAATCGGTCGGGGCCCTCGGCGGTAAGCAGAGAGGGCCTTCTGATAGGCATCCCACTCGGCCTGATAGCGGCGTGCCTGCTCAAAAGCATCCTCGATAATTTCCTTCACCCCCATGCGGCTCTGCGGATAACGAGTCGTATAGGCTTCGCCCCAGTTGGACTGCTTGACGTTCTCGCCGAGGGCGAACTTGATGCCCGGCGGTGCCCCGGTGAGGATGAGCCCCTCGGCATGGGCGGGCCCCCCCCGCCGGGTGTTTCCAGATCCTCAAGTCGAGGCAGGTCGGCGGGCTTGGGCTCGACAC
>NZ_JANSIH010000239.1:0-694 GCF_047462075.1 Synechococcus sp. R55.2 | reverse complement strand
AGGTGGTATCGGCGCTAATCGTGACCATCCGGCAGAGTTTTTCTACGATAACCTCATGATGGGAGTTCAGTTGCTGCACGAGAGTTGGCAGGTCGGTGTGAAAAAATTTGTCACGATCGGCACAGTTTGTGCTTATCCTAAGCATACACCGGTACCGTTCAAAGAAGACGATCTCTGGAACGGCTACCCGGAGGAGACAAATGCACCTTACGGACTGGCTAAAAAGATGCTGCTCGTGCAAGGCGAAGCGTATCGCCAACAGTACGGCTTTAATTCGATCTTTCTGCTGCCGGTGAATCTCTATGGCCCGCGTGACAACTTCGATCTGGAAACCTCGCACGTGATTCCAGCACTGATTCGGAAGTGCATCGAGGCTACCGAGCGTGGCGACGATGAGATTATCGTCTGGGGTGATGGTTCCCCAACCCGCGAGTTTATTTACGCCGCTGATGCCGCCGAAGGCATTCTGCTGGCAACCGAACGCTACAACGATCCTGATCCGGTGAATATTGGTAGCAGCTTCGAGATTAGCATTCGCGATCTGGTCATGCTTATCGCCGATCTGACGGGATTTCGCGGTCGGATTGTGTGGGATACAACCAAGCCAAACGGTCAGCCACGACGCAAGTTAGACGTGAGC
The DNA here is from genome assembly GCF_047462075.1 of Synechococcus sp. R55.2. Lineage (NCBI taxonomy): Bacteria > Bacillati > Cyanobacteriota > Cyanophyceae > Synechococcales > Synechococcaceae > Synechococcus > Synechococcus sp. R55.2. The sequence continues at coordinate 54 of NZ_JANSIH010000239.1, read as the reverse complement.
CGAGCGTGGAAGCGGTTTGGTTTCCGGGCCGAGACAACCTTTAGCGAGGGTCTA
>NZ_JANSIH010000238.1:0-699 GCF_047462075.1 Synechococcus sp. R55.2 | reverse complement strand
TTGTTCAGCAAAGGTACTGTTCCCCCTTCGGGGGGATCCCTAGAAATTGGAAACGGCCAAACCCCTCGTGGGCGGTAGCCTGCGAGCTAGACCAGTTCCCCCTTCGGGGGGATCCCTAGAAATTGGAAACGAGGGGGTGGTTTTGAAAAAAGATCTATTTCATACTACTCCGTTCCCCCTTCGGGGGGATCCCTAGAAATTGGAAACTTTATCTAGATCAACAACATTACCAGGACGAGACAGTAGTTCCCCCTTCGGGGGGATCCCTAGAAATTGGAAACAGATCGGAGGAAGCGGGGCTCCAATCATCGTGTAGAACGATTGTTCCCCCTTCGGGGGGATCCCTAGAAATTGGAAACCAAGGCCAGCCTTGGACAATGTCCCACTCGCTGAGTGAGGTTCCCCCTTCGGGGGGATCCCTAGAAATTGGAAACACCCCTGGGGCTCCAGTTTAACTTTAATAACTACGAAGAGGTTCCCCCTTCGGGGGGATCCCTAGAAATTGGAAACGGGCCAGTTGTCCTCAGTAGTTTCGTATAATGCACAATGCGCGAGGTGTTCCCCCTTCGGGGGGATCCCTAGAAATTGGAAACGCGGGTAATTACCCCGCTGTACCAAGACTGGTTCTTTGTGCAGTTCCCCCTTCGGGGGGATCCCTAGAAATTGGAAACGGGGTTGGTTATATATTCAGTTGTCTTA
>NZ_JANSIH010000237.1:0-700 GCF_047462075.1 Synechococcus sp. R55.2 | reverse complement strand
TCCCGGCACTGACCCTACGGGTACAGTGCGGGGCTCCTGCGATTTCTAGCTGAGCTGGGGGCTCAGAAGCCGTGGGCCAATACTTCCTTGGCGGCGCGAGTTCCCGCCCCTGGGGTGAAGTCGCTGTAGCCCACGGTGTGTAAAGCTGACTCCAGAGCAGCCAAGGTCATCAGCACATCGCGGTCACTCACAAAGCCCAAATGGCCAATGCGGAAGATTTTGCCCTTGAGGTGGTCTTGTCCAGCGGCAAGGGCGATGTCGAAGTGTTTCTTCAAGGTGCTGCGGATGGTGGCAGCGTTGATCCCTTCGGGAGCGAGTACAGCTGTTACCGAAGGACTGGCCGCTGACTCTGGATCAACCAAGAGCTTTAGCCCCAGAGCCTTGACGCCAGCACGGGTGGCCTGGGCCAGCTTGGCATGACGCCGGTAGATGGCTTCCAACCCTTCTGCGCGCATCATGCGCAGGGTAACCTGCAGGGCGTAAAACAGGTTCACCGCCGGTGTAAAGGGAGTGGTGCCTTGGCGCAGGGCCTTTTGCGCCAGCTTAAAGCTCCAGTAGTACTTGGGAAACCTAGAGCGCTCCGTAGCGGCCATGGCCCGCGGGCTGACGGCCACAAATCCCAGCCCTGGTGGGATCATATAGCCCTTCTGGGATCCCGAGGCCACCACATCCAAGCCCCATTCGTCCATCAGCACCGGCA
>NZ_JANSIH010000236.1:0-702 GCF_047462075.1 Synechococcus sp. R55.2 | reverse complement strand
ATAGGTTCTCATGCACCGGAGTTCGCATTGCCAGATCAAGCCGGGCAAATACGGCGGCTGGCGGATTTTCGGGGGGAGTGGGTGGTGTTGTATTTTTACCCCCGCGACTTCACTTCCGGCTGTACGATTGAGGCCCGCCGCTTTCAGCAAGATTTGCCCAAGTTCCGGGCCATGGGGGCACAGGTTGTGGGCGTGAGCGCTGACTCGGTGGACTCTCACAGGCGCTTTTGCTCGGCAGAGGGGCTACAGTTTCCTTTGCTGTCGGATCCCGATGGCACGGTCAGTCGAGCCTACGGATCCTGGATGGGCGATGTTGCCCTGCGCAATACGTTCTTGATCGACCCGGAGGGGATTTTGCGAGAAATCGACCCAATTGTAAACCCCAGCCGCCACAGCGCTGAGGTTCTGGCCCAGTTGCAGCAGCTTATCAGGAACTAGCCCTCTAGCTTTCCGGGCCAAAAGTCTGCTCGAACTCGTAGAGCAACTCGTCGATCTCCTCCAGCGCTTGGTTGACATCCACGCGCAAGCTGCCCAAGTCTGGCTTTTCCAACAGCTTGGCTACCGCTGGCCGGCGTTCGCGGATTAGCTTGATGCGCTCTTTCAAGGCGGCAATTTCGGCGGCGTCCATAGCTTCAGAGACCTAATTGACTGATACATTCACGCTGAACTCTCCTGAACATGGTTCAGGAAAGAAGCGATCGC
>NZ_JANSIH010000235.1:0-5151 GCF_047462075.1 Synechococcus sp. R55.2 | reverse complement strand
TTTTCAGGCAAGTTGGCCAAAGGGGGAATATGATATGAAAATATATATTGAGGCAGAAATGTCGGATCTCGAAATAAAACTTCACATTCTATTAACCCAAGGGCTCCAGCCATCAGTCAAAGCTCCGATGGGCCATCGAACGGCAAGGATCGAATTCAAGTTGTTGATACCGCAGATTATAGCTTTTCCCCACCGAGCAGGAGCTTTGTAGATTAAGTCAGGATCTCTGTTGTGCGATGGATGCGGCTGCATTGGCTAGAGTCAGTGTTGCTGGGAGGAACTGTAGCGGGCAGTTTGCATCCACAGAATGAGAGCATTTTGATGACCTATATAAAGAATCAAACGGGCAATCGACACTCGGTCAATGGGTTGGATCCCCTGTAGCCTTGATATGCTTAGCCTATTGGCTTGCTCACTGTCTGGCCTAAGGTGTATCCCGAAAAACGTTCACAGCCCTTCAATTTATATACAATTGACGCTTTTCTAAATCGGTTTCTTCCAATACACCAGCGCATCTTCTCCGTTGTAATACCCCTTGCGACGTCCCAGCCGTTGAAACCCTGCCGATTCGTACAGGCGGATTGCCGCTTGATTGGAAGCCTTCACTTCCAGAGTAGCCCAGCGGCAGCCTGCTGCTCTCGCTTGGTTCAGCAGTTCTTCCAGAATCCGCCGGCCCAAGCCCTGTTGCCGGTGCTCGGGATCCACCGCCAGAGAGATGATATGTGCTTCTTCTTCAATACGCCAGAGAATGCCGAAGCCCACCAGCTCTTTTGTCACCTGCGTCGGCGAGGTGGGGCCTGGAGAGGGAAGGGGGAACTCCGTTTGGCCCAAGCCACACGGGGCGCCAACGGCAACGGGTTCCGCCACTACACCAATCACCGTGCTTGTGGGTCGTTCCAGCTCCGCTCGATACCCCTGTTCTCCCCAGTATCCTCCGTAACACCGTCGATCCAGCTCCAGCAGTTGGGGCAGGGCGGTGATGTCCAGCACCTGCAGCCGATAACTCGTACTGCTCATAGTGGCCTAGTCCCGCAATTCGCAGAATTCCGCCAACAACAACTGCCCCAAGGGATCGTCATCGGGAGCCGCATAGGGCAAGGCTCTGCGGCTGATGCTCAAGATTTTGCCCCCCGATTGGGGATGGCACTCCGCACCGCTTTCGCGAACAGGCTTGAATTCGTAGTCGATCCCTTCGGTGAAGCCGGCTTCCTGTAGGTAGTCTTGGGCGGCTTTGAGGATCCCTTCTCGCAGTTGCGCTTTGACCGCAGGAGCCATGAGGTGGCGAACAAACCACTGGGCGCTGGCGGGATCCACCTCGGCCAGGTATTGGAGGGCAGGGGTCAACACAGCAGGGCGCTCTTGAGGGGACAAGCCGTTCACCTGCTGAGCTACCGCGGGCACATCCCGCCGTTGCATCGCCTGGATCAGGGCTTGTGTGGCTGGAGAAAATGAGGGATCCTGCGCTTGGCTCATGGCTGGGGGTACCAGAGGGATTCGAGGGTGCGAACAATGGTCTCTGCTTGCTGTAGGGAAGAAGCGGTCGGCAGACAGACGGTCACATGGCCCAGTTTCCGCCCTGGGCGGGCAGGGGTTTTGTGGTACCAATGCACCGCTGCCTGAGGGATCCCCGCTAAGCACTGCCGCTTTTCTGGGTAATCGCCGGTGGCATGCTCATAGCCCAAGAGGTTCACCATCACTGCCCCCGCACACTTGAGGGAGGGATCCCCCAAAGGCAGGCCGAGGATGGCCCGCAGGTGTTGCTCGAATTGTGAGGTGTGGCAGGCTTCCAGGGTGTAGTGGCCGGAATTGTGTACCCGCGGCGAGATTTCGTTGATCCAGATCCCGGCCTTGGGATGGGGGGGCGGCACCCAAAACAGCTCGATGCCGAACACGCCAACTGCACCCAGTTTTTCCATCAGATCGGCTGCTAAGCGCCGGATCTCGGCCTCGGTGGTTGGGGGGATGCGGGCAGGCACCAGGACATGGCGGCAGACTTGCTCGATCTGCACAGTTTCCACCACCGGGTAAACCCGGATCTCTCCCTTCAGCCCCCGCGCCACCATCACCGCCAACTCCCGCTCAAACGGGATCCATTCCTCCAGCAATAGCGGGATCCCCTTGGATTGGCCAATGGCCTGCTGCAAAGCCACTCGGTCGCGCAAGATGCAGGTGCCCTGCCCATCGTAGCCCTGTCGCCGTCGCTTGAGCACCACCGGAAAGCCCAACCCGGCCAGGTCTGCCGAATCCAACACCGCCTCCAGCGGAAAAAAAGTCGGCACCGGCAACCCCAACCGCGCCAGGAACTGCCGTTGGTGCAACTTGTCCAGCAGCGGCTCTAGCGTGCTGAGGCTGGGACGAAAGCGGGATCCCTCCGGATCCAGTTTTTTCAGCTCCGGCAGAGGGATAAACTCGTTTTCAAAAGTAACCACCGGGCAGCGCTCCAACAACTGGGCCGTGGCCTGGCTGTCGGCTGTGGATCCCCAAACCACCCCATCGGCCACTGCCACCGCCGGATCGGTGGGAGCAGCAGCCTGCACCACCAGCGGGATCCCCATCTGGCGAGCTGCCAAGGCCAACATCTGCGCCAACTGCCCGCCGCCAATCACCCCCACAGGTTGGGATCTCTGGTCTTTTGAGGATACCTGGGTTTCCACAGCCGTACCGTTATACTGGGTGGTGGGCCGCTGTCCATTGCTTCTTGGATCCAGAACCCCATTATGGGACCCCTTGCCCTCCAGCGCTAGGAGAAAAACGGTGGAACCCTCTCAACCCTCTGAGCTGAGAGCTCTAATCAACCGGGTTTTGGCGGACAAAGTCTTGACTCGCGCCGAGCAACAGCAGATTCTCAGTGCCGTCATGGCCGATCAAGAAATTTCCCCAGAAGAGCACGAACTGCTGGAATCGATTGTGGAGCGCCTAAACAGTGGCGAGATCCGCGCCGTCGATTAAACCCTGTCTTCAGGTTGAGATTGCCCTCAAGACTTTGGAGAACTAGACTCCAGTCTGTCCTCGAACGCCGGGTATTCTGCTTGTATCCTTGGGCTCATCCCGTCGGGTGGATCGCCTAGAATAATCCACAACCCACCTCTTTCTGCTGCCATGAGTTCTCGCTCTTCAGATTGGTTCACGCGGGCTCGCCACATTTTTTACGGCACAGCCACTGCTCTGGTGGAAATCCTGCAAGACCCGGAAAAGCGCACCGAAAACCTCAACCGCCTTTCGATGGACTTGGGACAACTGGCGGCGGAGCTGGAGCAAAAGGGAGAGTTGATCGAGCAGGAGGCAGTTCGTTACGTTGAGAGTCTCAGGGATCCAGCCGCCAACGCCCCCTCGGCAAGTCCTGACTCTGAAGCGCCTGTCGAGAATGCTCCCCCGACACCAGCTTCCTCCCCCAACAAGCCGGCTATCTCCAGAGAAGAGATGGCTGAGTTGATGGAGCTGATCCATCAGATTGAGTCCTTGCGCCTGGATTTGGAGCGGTTGCGCACCTCGTCCTGAGTCCTGTGCGGTTCGATATCCTTACCCTTTTCCCCGAATTTTTTGAAACGCCGCTGCGCATTGGGCTGGTGGGCAAAGCCCTACAGCAGGGGATCGCCGAAGTCCACTGCACCAATCCACGCGACTTCGCCACCGACAAGCACCGCCGTGTCGATGATGAGCCCTACGGGGGTGGGGTGGGCATGGTGCTTAAGCCGGAGCCCTTCTTTGCTGCCGTTGCCTCCCTGCCCCGGCTGGATCCCTGTGAGATCATTCTGCTGACGCCCCAGGGGCAACCGCTAAACCAGGCGCTGCTGCAGGAGCTGGCCCAGAAGGCGCAGCTGATCCTGCTGTGTGGCCAGTACGAAGGCTTTGACGAACGCATCCGCCAATACCTGGCCACCCGCGAGGTGTCGCTGGGGGATTTTGTCCTGACCGGGGGGGAAATTCCGGCGCTGGCCCTGATCAACGGCGTGGTGCGGCTCTTGCCGGGCACTGTGGGCAAGGTAGACTCGTTAAAGAGGGAAAGCTTCGAGGCGGGGCTGCTGGACTATCCTCAGTACACCCGCCCGCCAGAGTTTCAGGGGTACAAGGTGCCGCCGGTACTCCTCTCAGGCGACCATCAAGCCATTGCCCGTTGGCGTCTGCAGCAGCAGCTGGTTCGAACCTGGCAAAGGCGGCCAGACCTGTTGGCCAAGCGCCCCTTGACCGCCGAAGAGCAGCAGTTGTTGGTAGAGGGGCTGGCGGAGCAGCACCCTCGTGTAAACGAAGCGGAGAAATAAATCATGCTCGGCAAGCTTCTCAACCGTCTCCTGAATCCATCGCCCGTCTGCTGGCGTGGGATCCCCTCGCCCCCAGTGCTGCTTCTGGTGGGGATGGCTTTGAGCTCGGTTCTGAGCGGCTCTGGGGTGGCCCTGGCTCAAAGTGGAAGTGTCAACGATGCCATTCGCCGCGACAGCAATCCCTCTCTGTTCGATGGCACCAGCATTAACGTCAACGATCTCTTCCGGGCTGCCGACTTCCTCTCTCGCCAAAGTGCCGCTTCCCGTTGGGACGGGAAGGCCAGCGTCGATGCTGCTGTGGAGCAATTCAACCAATCCCGCCGCCGCTCCCTGCTGCTTTCTCCCGCTTCCTTGACACCTGAGCCCACCCCTACCCCCTAAGTTGGATCCTATTCCCAACAAGTTCCCAACAAATCTGTTAGGATCGCAAAGCTGATCTTGTGCCCGCCGAAATGCGGCACTTTGTTTTCGGGATCCGTTAGGCTAGGAGAACACCGCCGTGGTTAAGAGCACCCCTTCCAGCAAAACCGATACGGAGCAGCGTTTGGATCCCGCCAGCCGGGGCCACTCCAAAGACAGTTCCACCGAACTCAAAGGGATCCCGGGCTTCATTCACGAGACCCGTGTGGAATTGGGCAAGATCGTTTGGCCGAGCCGCCGGCAATTGATCGGTGAGTCCGTAGGAGTCTTGCTGATTGTGTTGGCATTTGCTTCCTTCATCTACCTGGTCGATCAACTGTTTGCTTGGGTGGCCACCCAACTGTTCTCGTGATGTTCAGTCCTAGAGGGCTTCTGTCTTGGGGGATAAGAGAGTCGTGCTTGAGGATGGGTAAAGGGGCGGTCTGTTATACACATATGACGCTGCCGACGATTATAGAGGTGTTTATCTCGG